>JAFGNQ010000469.1 GCA_016926925.1 Candidatus Aminicenantota bacterium | reverse complement strand
ATCAATCCTGCTTTCAAAGCCCTGAGGAATTCCCGGCGGGAAGCAGGGATCACCAGCACTCTGACAGAAGAAGCCACCTTCTTGCCGCGCAATATATCCGCAGCCGATTCCAAGTCCTCAAACCGGCCGTTCGTACATGTTCCAAGGACCGCCTGGTGGAATGGAGTCCCTGCGACCTCGGAGACGGAGCGGACATTGTCTACGGTGTGCGGACAGGCGACCTGGGGCTCCAATGAGGAGAGGTCATAATCCAGGACATCCTCGAATACGGCCTCGGGATCGGAAAAGACAGGTTCGAAGTCGTCACGGGCGCGTGTCTTCAAGAATTCGAGCACTGTTTCGTCCGGAGAAAAATATCCGTTTTTTGCTCCCATTTCGGCCGCCATATTGGCCAGGACCAGCCTGGACGCAAGGCTGAATCGGCCGGCCCCTTCTCCACCGAATTCGACGGCCTGGTAATTGGCCCGATCTGCGCCTTGGTCTCCGATTATTTTTAAGATGACATCCTTGGCGGACACCCTGTGAGGAAGTCTACCCCTGAGTTCTATCTTCAAGGTCTCGGGTACGCGAAGCCATATCTCATCGGTAGCCCAAATAGAAGCGACCTCAGACCGGCCTATCCCGGCCGAAAAAGCTCCGAAAGCACCGTAGCTTGTCGTATGGGAATCTGCACCCAAAACCAGCTTTCCGGGAAGAGCGAAACCTTCCTCTGAAAACACTTGATGGCAGATTCCGTTGTTCACATCAAAAAAATGGACAATTCCCTGCATGGTTACGAACTCGCGGATAGTCTTATGATTCTGGGCATATTTTTCTTCGGATGCAGGAACGACATGGTCCAATACAATGACGATTTTCCGCGAAGCACGAACTTTATCCACCCCGAGCTTTTGGAACTCTTTGATTATGGCTGCCGAATTATCGTGCGAGAGCACATAATCCGGCGAGACGGTGACCACATCTCCCGCCCGCACTTCTTTTGCCGCTTTTATTCCGAGGATTTTCTCCGAAAGTGTTTTGCCCAATGCGTCCTCCAGGATTATGTCTAGACTTTCAAAACCTCAAAATTGACAAAATCCGCATGATTGACAATGATCGCTTCTACGGTACAACGGGCACCGTCTCCTTCTTTCGAGTGAGCGGCAATGATGTGCAGCACTTCCTGAGGGATATCGAACTTTGCGGCATAGGCCGCACCGGAAATCGGGTGACGAAGCAGCTTCCCTTCCTCGCTTTTGACAAATTCCCCATCCGATCTTTTATACTCGAACAATTTTCCCACATCGTGAAGCAGCGCACCGGAGAGGAGGTTATCTTTATCGATTGCGATTCGTTCTCCGTATTCCTCAAGCAACACTTCCGCTATTTCCATAGCACAACGGGTGACCGCTCTCGTGTGCTCGATGATGTTGATTGGCGTCCCGCCGATCAGCAGGGTAAATGGCATCTCCTGTAAATCAGCAACCGACCATCCTCCCTTTTCCATAGCACCAAGCCAAATGGCCAACGTTTTTTCCCTGAGATCCGGATCATTGACATGTTGGAACTCGGGCATTATAGACATGAGTTTTTTTCTCATTACAGCTCCCGTTCCCCAGGTCCGTCGTATTCAAAATCCTGAGGGTGTATCTTTCTCATGGGTTTCATGCGTGTCGATTCTTCCTGGATGTGGGCTACCAGCCCTGGAACCCGGGCAATGATAAAAAAGGCATTGCCGATCTCAGGTGGAATCTCCAAATCACAAAGGACGGCGGCGATGGCTCCATCAACATTGATCGGCAAGGGCTTTCCCAGATTTTCGGCAAGGGCTTTCTCGATCCCGAGAGCGATACGGATGTGCCTTCCTGCCAGACTGAGCTCTTCTGCCAGGCCGAAGAGACGCTTCGTTCGAGGATCCTTCGTGTGAAGTCGGTGACCGAAACCCGATGCCCTCTTTTTCCGCTTGTTCATTTCCTGAAGGACTTGACGAACAGCTTCATCTTCCCCAAGATTCTGTTCATCCATTCTTTTGGCGATTTCTCTGAAAAGACGCATTCCTTCCTCGATGGCTCCGCCGTGGAATCGGGAAATGGCTAGCACTCCGGCAGCAATGGATGCATTCAACTCAGCTCCTGTCGACCTTACCGTCCGTGCCGCCAGAACAGAGGGAGGGCTGCTGCCGTGGTCCACGGATGACACAAAAATGGCATCGATGAGTTTACCCACTTCAGGAGATGGCATATCCCCTTTCAAGACAAGATAAATCGCTTGTGCAAAAGAGATCTTTCCCATAAGCTTGTCGACCGGATACCCTTTGATTCGAATACTGTTGGGTTTGATATCGGTGATTGCCGTTTTCCAGTGAAGATCGTCCATTTTCACCTCTCCTTGGATTCATGCAGACGTGCGGCAACTTTGGGGATATCGGCAATGGCGTCCACTACGTGAACACCGACCTGCTTCAACCTCTCAACTTTACTTGCATAGGAACCTCTGGAGCCTTCGACAATCGCCCCGGCATGAGAAAACCGCGTTCCCGACTTGGCTGCCTTCCCGCCTATATAGGCAATGATCGGCTTTGTGAATTTTCCCTTCTCTACCAGATCGGCCACTCTTTCTTCCTGAGAGGTTCCGATCTCGCCGAACATCACCGCCATACGAGTCTGTTCATCTTGCTCGAAAAGAGACATCACTTCAGGATGCGACAACCCCACCACTGCGTCTCCT
>JAFGNQ010000468.1 GCA_016926925.1 Candidatus Aminicenantota bacterium | reverse complement strand
TTGGGTGCCTCCGGATAGGTCTTGTATGTTTCGGGTTTGGCATTCCAATCCAGGTAGCCTCCGGGGAGCCGGCCCCGTTCATACCTTGTTTCCTCCTGAAAGACGTCGCCCGGTCCTTTTGTCATTGGAGCACCTTTCTCTACAAAATTTCAGCAATTAGAGCCTTCGCGGGAAGGCGTTAAGCCGGTTTTCTATCTGCCTTTCGCCCTCTCGAGCTTTTCTTTGGCCAGCTTGAATCCCGGGGCTATCTTGAGGGCCTTTTCATAGTAGGCAATGGCCTTTTTTCTGTCCCCGGTCTCAAGAAAAGCATCTCCGATATCGGTCATAAGTTTAGCGTTTTTTGGAAAAAGGGCTTCGGCTACAGAAAAAACGGTGAAGATTTTGTCGAAATGACCTTCCTCGTTGAGCTGTTGCGCCAGGGTGTACAGAAGGTTCAACATGCTGCCGGAAGGTTCCGCGTCAAGTGCTATAGCTCTCCTGTAAAGTCTCAACGCAGATTCCGGGTCTCCTGTCCAGATATGTGCCGCAGCGAGGCCGCAGAGCGGCCCGGGTCTTCCGGGATAGAGGTCCATAGCAAGGCTGAGCGTGGCGAAGGCTTTATCGTATTCTCCCCTCTTCAGGAAATATTGTGACACTCTGTTAATGGATTCTGCGTAATCGGGATAAATTTCCATTCCAGAAAATCTCTCTTTCAACCGGCGTCCCTGATCGATCACATCTTCCTCTGGGGAGAGGAAGGGATTCTTTGTCTCTTCGGTATAAACCCTGCCCCATTGTGCGGCCCAGTGGGCAATCATCTCCGAGATGTTTTTCCCGAATTTGTAGCCGGATTTGCTGCCAGGCCGGGACTTGCCGGTTGTTATGTAGTCTGCGAAGAATGCCAATGGACCACGTTTGTGGTAAGTTTTAAGGGCATCTTCGCCCATGGCATCGGCCAGTTCCGAGGCCATAAAGCTTCCGACCTTAACCAGAGCTTGATCCGTCGCAGGCTGGAAACCTTCTTCGATTTTCTTTCTTGTTTTTTTGTATTGGGCGCTCAGACTTCCTTTGTTGACATTTTGGTGGAAATAGGAGAAGGCATCGGCCAGATCCTCCTCCTCAGCGGCGATGGATTTTTTGTTCCAGAGATACATGCTGAGCCCGCGAGAGAATATGTTCCGGATGGTCGTGAGTAGAGTTTGGCTGTCCTTGTCGGGCGCATAGAACTTGAGGTCCATGTCCTCATCGAGGATCAGCTCGGCCAACCTTTCAACGTATGGGGTGCGGTCGCAACTCTCGAAATTGGATGCTATGGCGATGGCAAAACGTTCGACCGGAAAAATCAACAGATGCGTCCGGGTTTCCGGCTGTGCGCCGCCGTGGGATACCTGGAAATGGCCGTTCCAATCCCGGGTATCCCAACCCATTCCATAGTGCGTGAAGTGACCGTTACGGAGAACCATGGGGGTGAACATCTGCCGCCAAGTCTCTTCATGCAAAAGTTTTTTATCGAGAATGCCGATGGCGTATTTCAGGAGGTCGACGACACTCGATCGCAGGCCGCCGCCGCCGAAACGGCTGGACACATCCACGTATTCGGAGTTTTTGATCCGGCCGTTGAGCAAGCGGTAGCCGCGGACCCTGTGGGGGATGATGTCTACGGGATCATCCAGTCTGGAACCGGTCATTCCCAGCGGGTCGAATATGTTTTCTTTGATGAAAACTCCATAGGGTTGACCCGAGGCTCCTTCCACTGCAGCTCCCAGGAGATTGAATCCGTAGCTGGAATAATGGTAGAGCGTTCCCGGTTCTGCGACCAGCTCGAAATCTTGGAATATGGCCAGAGCCTCCCGGGTGTTCTTGTGAACCTTGATGTGCCCCTCCATATTGTAGTCCCTGTAATGACTGATTCCTCCTAGGTGCCCCAGAAGTTTGCGGATCGTAACCGGCCATGTTTTTTTGGGGAAATAGGGCACGTATTTTTGAACCTCCGCATCCAGGTCGATCTTTCCCATCTCAACGAGTTTCAGAACGGCCAATGCGGTGATGGTTTTGCTGACCGATGCGAGTCGATAGGAGCTTTCCGGCATGGCGGGAACCTTGTTTTCCAGATCGGCATAGCCGAATCCCTGTACCCAGACATGGCCGTCCTTTAAAAACCCTACCGTCAATCCGGGGACTCTGTCAAGCGCCATATGTTCGCTGACGAAGGCCTCATATTTCTTAATGGCGTCTGAGTAAGGCGCAGAGATTTTGTCTTGACTTTGGAGGCCGGGTTGACTCATCAAGGTTAGAAATAGAAACGAGAAAAGGAAGGCAGTTTTTTTATTCATGCGGCTCGCACTCCGTTTCATCGTCTGACTGGGCGGCGTCACGCGGCGGTATTTATTTTAAAGCGTGAACATTCCAGGCAGTTTATTATTTTTCCATTCCTGTTCACAGGACGAAACCGAACACGAGGAAGAGGATGATAGCAATACCGGCTGCGGTCAGCGCGTAGGGGATCTGAGTTCTGACATGGTCGATATGGTCTGTGGCAGAGGCCATGGAGGAAATGATGGTCGTATCCGAGATGGGCGAACAATGGTCTCCGAACACACCGCCTCCCAGTACAGAGGCGATAATCAAGCCCGGGTGCAGGCCGATGATGTTGATCATGGGAACTGCAATCGGGATCATGATGGCGAATGTGCCCCAGGAGGTTCCGGTCGAGAAGGCGATAAAGCAGGAGATGAGAAAGAGGACGGCCGGGATGAGCCCGGGATTGAGCGTGGATTTGGCTGCCTGGGCGACGAAAGGCCCGGTTCCCAGGGCATCACAGGTGTCGCCGATGGAAAAGGCCAGGATCATCAAGCTGGCCAGTGGAATCAAGCCTCCCACTCCTTTCATGAAGACATCCGTTATCTCTTTTCCCGTCATGATTTTCTGAGCTTTATAGGCGACGGCAGCGGCGCCCACTCCGCAGATGACCGCCCAGAGGACGGAAAGGGATCCGGATCCCTCCATGATATTTCCCTTGCCGGTTATAAAAAGCACGACAGGCATCATGACGACCATGACGGCCACAGGCAGGATCATATTTATAGCTCGGGGAGGCACACCTTGTTTTTCCTTCATCATGACCACATCGTCAGAGATAAGAGGTTCAGCCTTGTCTCTGAGGAGTTTTCCTTCTTCCCTGACGCGCCTTTCCGCTTCTTTCATCGGGCCGAAATCCTTCCCGGTGAAGATAACGATCAGGACCAGGATGAGGGCTGCGAATGCATAAAAATTGAAAGGAATGGAAGCGATGAAAAGCTTCACCGGTTCTTCGATTCCTTGAGAGGCGAGCAAAGCCAGGATAAAAGCTCCCCAAGCGTTCAAGGGAATGATGATGCACTTGGGCGCCGATGTGGAATCCAGAATGTAGGCCAGTTTTTCACGGGAAACTTTGAGTTTGTCGAAAATTGGCCGGGCAACGGCGCCGGAGACGAGCACACAGATGCTGCTCTCGATAAAAATGATGAATCCCAAGAACCAGGCGAGTAAGCTGGCCGATTTTCTCGTCTTGACAAGTCCTTTGCCCACGACCCAATTGACGAATCCTTTCATGCCTCCGGAGAATTGTGTGAAGGTGATGATGGCTCCGATCATGGCACTGAACAGGATAACACGTGTGTTGTCTGCGTCTTCGAAGACGGCCACGAGAATATTGACTGTATGGATGAGTCCGGCCAGCGGATTCCAGCCGTGGATGATCGTCCACCCCAACCAAATACCGAGGGTCAGAGATAAGTAGACGTGCTTCGTTTTAATAGCGAGGAAGATGGCCAGCAGGGGCGGGAGGATCGAGAGCCAACCGTAGGATTCCATCGTTCCAATTGATATAGCATCAGGAACCCGAGTTGTCAATCTTTTATGGAAGTGCTCGTCATAGTACGTTTTCGTCGAAGACCCCCCCCACCAAACACCATGCGACTCAGACGAACTATGACTCACTCGCTTTTCTTTTGACAATAGCGGGGCCATGCCTTCGAATTCGTTTGCTTTCTTTTTGTCAAGTGCTCATATGCGTGATGAGCCTGATCTATAATAGAAACGAAAAGCGCATGCGTTTTGACAAACGATTGACCTGAAGGCCTTCCTGGTGTAGGCTGAGTGAAGCTTGGCAAAAGCCGGTCAGGGAAGGAGAGAGATGAGAGAGGATGATCACGAAAAGGCAGTCGCATGGGCCCGCGGTCTTCTGGAGCAAACCGATTGGGTCATTCTCGATACGGAAACAACAGGAACATCTCCGTACGATGAGATTGTTCAAATTGCCATTGTCGCCTGGGATGGAAAGGTGCTTCTCGATACGCTGGTTCGGCCGACTCAGCCCATCCCTCTAAGTGCGACAGCCATACATGGGATTTCCGATACGGACGTTCTCAAGGCCCCCTCGTTTCCCGAAGTGTACGGCCGGGTTCAGAGAATTCTTTTCGGAAAGAGAATCGTCGTCTACAACGCCCAATTCGACCTCCGTCTAATCCGGCAGACTCTGAGCAGGCACAACCTTTTGCCCTATGGATTGGACCGTGATCAAGCGGAGTGCGCCATGCTGGCCTACTCAGCCTGGGTGGGGGAGCAATGGCCTGACGGCGGCTACAAATGGCAGAAGCTGGTGAGCGGAGATCATACTGCAGTAGGAGATTGCCTGGCAACGCTGGCCTTGATCAAACGAATGGCTGAAGGATAAACAGAATCATTCGACCGATCCCCTTTTTTTGATCCTTCGGACTGGAGCGTCTCCATTCAAAAGAAGTCGCTGTCGAGACGGAGGGATATCACGGCTGTGATGGGAATCTCCCTCCCCGAAGTGTCATTCCGAATGAAGTGTGTCGTGATCCGCATCTTTTTTTGGACGGACTTCAGAGGCTCTTCGGTGTTTTTTTTCTCGAAAAGCCCCTTGATGACATTGGCTACCGTGGCCACAGCTTCCATAATCGGGACGCCGCCCGTGTTTTTCATCGAAGGCTCTGCGGCGGAATCATTGGGATCGATGCTGTATGGACGAGGTATAGCCTTGATTTTTTCGGCTAGTTCCGATATGTAGAGCTTTCTGTTGGAGACGATCAAACGTTCTCCGACGTACATGGAGACGATATTTTCACGTTTTATGACTTCCTCATCCGGCTCCTCCGTAACGGTTTCGGGCTCTTGGAGCCGGATGTCGATAATGAAATGTTTCCGCGTGACTTGAGAATCCGTTTTGAGCTCCAAAGCGAAGGTGTAAGTTCCCGAGTGTTCGAAGCGGTCACCGACTTCGATACCGAAGGAGTTGAACCCCCTGAGGAATTGACCGCCCTTGATGACCTGTCGATCGTCCGAAAGTTTGTAGAAAACCTTCCGCGTGGCCTCCACACCGATGATCAGTTGAAGGGGAGCAGTCGTGCTCGATCCTCGATCGCTTTCGATCAAGCCGATCTCCGAAATCAGCGGGATTCCGTCTTCCGCCTTGAGGAAAAACGTGAAAACGGTGAGCCACAACAGGATTAAGATCTTTTTATTCATAGTATTGAAACAGAAAGTCGGCTTCCAGCCTATCCAGAGGAAAGTCACCGGGAAGAGCGGGGAAAGGCGTGCTCATTTTAATGGCGTTCAGGGCGGCCGTATCGAGATAAGGTTTGGAAGAGGAGTTCCTGATTCTGAGGGAAAGAATTTCCCCGGATTTGTCGATGACAACCGTGATTTCCACCGATCGTTTTTCATATTCACCTTGTATTGAAGGGATGTCCCAATTCCTTTGAATGCGCGCCACCACACCTTCTGCCCATGGAGTCAGGTCATACCCTGCCGCTTGCCCTGCCGGAGTGAGACTGCGGGAGGAGATCCCCGCTCCGGATTTCCCCGGATGATAGGAGCGAAGAGGCCGGGTTAGCGAAGGACTTAGAGCGATATGCCGCTGCAAATCCAACGCATCCAGCGGAAGTTCTCCTCCGGGCTCCGCCGGCTTGTTTTCATCGGGGTTGATGTGCAAGGTGAAGCCGCTTTTTTCTTCCCGGGGCGGATCCAATCTGAAATGGGAGACCATATCCGGAGGGAGAGAGGAAACTCCGCCCTTCGACTCCGCCCTTTTTTTCAGTGCTCTTAGCGGGAGTTCCGCCAAATCTCTTTCAGTGCCTGCCGCCCCCTCTTTTCCGGAAGGGTTTTGACCGGCACTGCGGCCTTCACCATCGCCGGAAGATTCCTCTTCACCCGTCAGCATCCTTTCTGCCGCTGATAGTGGAAGCTTTAATGGAGGGGCTATGATCACGTCGGCGACTTTTTCGTAGAGACGGAATTCTACCGGAGAAAAAAAGGTGACAATCAAAAAAAGAACCACCGCATGGAAGAGTACCGATCCGATAAAGCAGAACAGCCGCCTTTTGAAATCGGGGTTTTCGGGTAGAATCTTTCCAGCCTCCTTGATCCATTCTATCATAAGTCGTTCTCTATATTCTTTAATTCGGTTCGGGTCATAAAAGTTCCAAGTTCGCTGTGAGCTTAAAGTAAAGACCGCGCCTAGGCGGCGGAATTTTTGTGCCAATTTTGCGTCCAATTGGCTGCAATTTTGTTTCCGTGACAGAAGTGTTGAGATAGGTAAAAAAACGATTCATTGCGCATATGAATCGCATATTGTGAGGAGGGAATCTGGTTCGGGTTATGGCTCGTTTGAGTCGCATGGGATGGGTGGTTGGATCTTAGACGAAAACGAACGGTGACGAGCTCTCTCTCGCTATTTGATTTGAGACCGTCACGGAAACGGAAATGCCTCCCAGACGATTCCGTAGGCTTTACTCGTCAGTTCGAGAACTTCGTTGTGGCCGGTCGGATGTTTCCCCCTTCAATGAATCTGGGTAGAGGCAGGTTCGGCCATCAAGTTCATACGAAGAGCGGACATGAACTTGCGAACGGTTGACTTGCCGTATCCGAAGACATCGACGAACTGTTCTTTCTGCAGGACTTTGCAGTCGACTGCGACTCTCCCGTTCGAATCCGCAATCATAACGGACAATCGCGGCGGAGCGTTTTGAAAAACGCGAGTTCCGCTTTCCGCTGAAATAAAACCCGATTCTTTGTCGACGCTGTCAATTGTGAAATCAATATCATTGACCGCTCTGATGCTCGCTTCCCATACTTCGTCGAAAGAGAAGTTTTGGAGAAAGTTGACATCTTGATGGATGGTCTGATTGATACAAGCCACGGCCATAAGAATTGATACAAACAGGTATAATCCTTTCATCGTCTCCTCCTTCTGTAATACACAGAATAGTCGTTCATTCAGCACTGTTCAGAATTTACAGCAAATTATATGCCATTGCCTTATATCTGTCGTCCTGCGGTTCCGGGTATTTAATCGTCCTCTAAAGGGGACAGAAGTGATAGGAGTGGACGCCTCTTCCGGACCGGACGGCGGCTTATAAAGATTGAAAAAGAGAATTAAGAAGGGGTGATCGTATTGGGAGTTATCCTTTATAATGAAGAGATGAGGCCTTCCCGGTAGAGCTGGTTTGAGTCTTTGATCTCGATATTTGAAGCCTCGATCAGAGAGATGACCCGATCGATGGTCGTTATCATACGCTCCTTTTCTTCCGGGAGAGCTCCTGCAACCCCCCGGTAGATAACGGCATCTTCCGCCCAGAGGTAGTTGGTCAGATGGTCGCTTGCCAGGAAGCAGCCCTGTACATCCAGGGTCTTGATGAAGAGCCTGACTTCTTTGAGCCGTTCCAGCGGGGGGGTAAGGGTGAATTCTTCCTTAGCCAGTTTTTCATCCAGCGGTGTGCCGTGCTGGATGGTCAAGGTCCGCAGCCGGATAAAATCGGGTCTGGCCTGGTTGAGAACACAAGCGCTGTTCACAGCGTGCTCTTTCCAGCGATCCTTGCCTCCGGCACCGCTCAGTACGTAAAAAGAAACCTCGAAGCCCGCCTGTTTTGCTTTCCTGCCTGCTTCGGACATTTCTTCGGGAGCAGCCCCCTTACACAACCGCTGAAGCACAACCGCATCACCCGATTCGAGACCGAGATGCAGCCGATCCAGGCCCGCCGCCCGGACGGACTCCAGAAATTCCATTTTCCGGCTCAGAATAGTCTTTGCCCGGGCGTAGGTGGTGACTCTGTAAGCTTCCGGAAAAACCTCTCTGATATAGGCCATGATCTCAGGCAGATCCTTATGTACGAGATTGTCGCTGTCGCCGAGAAAAATGGTCGAAGCCTCTCCATAGATTTTCCTGGCTTTGGTCACATCTTGCTTAACTTCGGCGAGCGGCTTGGACTCAAACTTCAAATGCTTGTACATGGAGCAGAATTGGCAGCGGTTCCAGGGACATCCTCTCGTTATGCGGATGAGGGCGCTGTCGGCCTCATTGGGAGGCCTGAAAGGCGGGAAATCGTAGGAAACAGGACTGAAGTGCATGACTCCTTAAGGTAAAAGATTTACCTGTTTTTATCAAGAGGTGGGAAATTTGAATACGAATCCTTGTTTTCGTGATGATTTTAAACCAAATATCAGCGAGGGGTGCTCGTCACTGTCTGTTTTCGTCGAAGACCCAACCC
>JAFGNQ010000467.1 GCA_016926925.1 Candidatus Aminicenantota bacterium | reverse complement strand
GTCGATGGCATAGCCTCCCTCTAAAAACGACTCCGGTGTTCCCTGGGAAAAATTGAACACCCAGTTGTCCGGATTTTTCAAGGCGGCTTCATCGTCCTGATATGTCGGAACCGGACCCGCCCATCGCCAGACACGGAAGGTCGATCCTCCGCCTCTGGTGAAATAAGGCAGCAGGTCAAAGAGCATGGTATCGGTGAAATTCCCGACTCCGAACTTGAAGACATTCACCCCGTCTCCGGTAATATCCCAGGCCAGTGAAAATCGGGGAGAAATAAAGTCGCCAATCCCCCAGCTGAAAAGGACATCGCCGATATCGTTGACCAATTTCTGCGTCTCCGACCTCACTCCGAGCATAACCGTAAGATTCCCGAAAGTGGCCGTATCTTTAAGATAGACCCCAATCCCACGTCCTGTGTTGAAATAATCCTGGCTTCTTCCCTCATACAATTGGTAAGGAACGCCCGGCTCCAAAAACTGCAAGGAGGTTCCTCCGTCCCAGAACGTGTCTCCCCAGGCATTAGGGTCGTTCCAAAGGTCATAGGCTTTGCCCGTCCAATCCATGAATTGGCTGCGCTTGACCCTGTAATAGAGGAATCCGGCGCCCAATTCGTGGTTTCCGAAATTCGAAGTATCCAGGTACTGAGTGAACCTAGCTGTAAAATCGGTTCTTTTTTCTATGGTCGTGGTATCCGTATACAAATTATTTATAGTCTGTGAGATATCCGTATATTCGATGGGAGGCGACTGCAGATCTCCGCTGAGCGGACCGACGCTTAAGTCGCGGCTGGACCTTCCGACCACAGCTTCCAGCAGCGTGTTCGTCCCGAGAATCCCCTTGTAGTTGGCGCGAAAGGCATAGTCGGTGTAATCCCGGGATTCGTACCTTTCCGGAACTCCGAATCCGCCTGTCTGGTTGAGAAATTTGTCATAGGTACCGCTAAAAGCTATGGTGTGGTTCTGAAAGGGGGCATAGCTCAACTTGCCGAAAACGTTGTTGGTGTTCCTTCTCTGCTGTCCTGCCGGGATCTCGAGCCATCCGACAGTGCTGGCCACTCCGTCGTCAGCCCTGCGCCAGAAATTATCCGAGATAAAAAACCAGAGCTTATCGCGGATTATGGGCCCTCCGACATTGCCGAAGACATTGTATTCCGACCGGTTGGGATCTACGGCAACCGATATCTGTTCTTGCCTATCGGCCCGGAGGTGATAATCCCAAATCAGAGCACCCAGCTCTCCGTGGAATTCATTCCCACCTGATTTGGTGACGATGTTGATGATACCGCCATAAGCCTGTCCCAACTGGGGAGAGAATCCGTCGGAGATGATCTGGACTTCGTCCCAGGCATCGTAATTCACCCTGACGCCGGGATCGTTGTCGTCCAAGCCTCTCTTGGAAAGCCCGTCGACCAGGTAGTTGTTGCCTGTTCCTCCTTCTCCCCGAAAGCTTCCCGCTCCGTATTCGCTGGCACTGCTGGCAGTTCCCCAATTGGTATTATGCCGTACTCCCGTAACTCCCGGCGTAAAGCTCATGATTTCCTGAATGGTCCGGCCCTGGATCGGGGCATTCTCCAGTTCCTCAGCCTTCATGTTGAAACTGGTGTCGGACTTGGTCTTGTCGATCAGAGGCGTCTCCGCAATGACAGTCAACTGCTCCTCCAGGGTAGCTATTTTCATCTGGACGTTGACGCTGGTCCCTTTTCCCAACGATACGATCACGGCTTCTTGCGTAAGCTGGGCAAAACCCTGGAGCTGGAAGACAAGCTCGTATGTTCCGCCCGGAAGAATCGGGAACCTGAAGCTTCCCACATCATTGCTGACAGCGGTTCTTTGGCCTTGAAGGCTTGGACTTGAAGCCGTGACGGCAACTCCGGGCAGCGGCACGCCTTCTTCATCGGTTACTCTTCCGATGATCTCCCCGGTTTCCTGAGCCAGCAGGGCTCCGCACAAGAGAGCGCAGATCAGGCACACGAAAAACGATTTGCAGAGTTTGTTCAATGGTTACCCTCCTTCTGTAAACTTGTAATAAATTCCAAAAAAGCAATATGAAACCACACTTAGCCTATAATGATTTTGTGAATTTCCTCTATGCGACCTCCTTTCATCTATATGGAACTCTTCAAATCAGGGTTAACCTTGGGGATTGCGGCATTATCACCGGTTCTCCTGATATGCCAACCATTCTTTCTCCGAAGGCAGATAGTGAATCCAGTCTTCCGGTTCGATCTCTTCAATACGCTTCGAGTCTCCGGCTTTTAGTGCTTCCAAGAGCGCTTTGTTTGTCTTGATATATTTCACAACCGCATCCGAATGCGAAAACAAGAACAACCGGAGCGGCCGGTACCTGCTGAGCTGAGCATAGATCAATTCCCGGATCTGGAATAGGAATTCATTACCGGAGAGTTCGGCGATCTTTAAATGCATCTGCTCATTGTACTCGAGGTATTTTTCGACTTTGCCCTTTCGGACATAGTCCTCCATTGCAGCAAGGCCTTCTTCCATCTCCTTCAAAAAGGCAGGCTTTTTTCCGGTGAAGGCAAGCTCGATGCACCGTTCATCGATACAAACCATAGCTTCATAGATATTCATAAGCTCCTTGTAGGAAAGCTCCCTGACAAAAGCCTCCTTATGGCTGTCGATGCTGATCAATCCTTCGCCGGAGAGCCTTTTAATGGCCTCCCTGACCGGAGTGGTGCTGATGCCGAACTCTTCGGCGACCTCCTTCTCTGTGATCCTCTGGTTCGGTTTGATTTTTCCCGTCATGATGGACTCTTTCAGATAGATGTATATTCTGTCCGAAAGAGTTTTGGGAAAAGACTTGTCTAATGCTTTTCCTTTAGACATCATAATTCTTTAATAATAAAAATTACCTTGTAATCTATAATTTATAAGACAATCGGGTTTGTCAAGAATTTTTTGCGAATTTTGTGAGTTGCAGGGGAGAGAAAGATGCCGTTTTTGCAGCTATTCCCTCTTCACGAAAATCAGAATCAATAATCAAAAAAAGAGATGGGATTTTTGCCCTCATATTTACTGTTTGGAGATGTGCTCCAATACGGCATTGGCCACTTGAACGTGTGTGCCTTCAGGATCCAGTTCCAGATATCTTGTCAGTTCCTTCTTGGCTCCCTCAAAATCATTCAAGCGGAAGCAGCACATGCCCAATTGATAGTGTGCCAGAGCATAGTCAGGCCTGAGCTCAATAGCCTTCTTGAAATATTCACCGGCTTCCTGATCGTTTCCCTGATTGGCGGCTGTAACAGCTAAATTGTACAGCTCCTCAGGAGAGAATTGAGCATCGGGCAGCTCTTTCATTTTCTCCAGGAATTCGGATGCCATTTGTTCATTTCCCAAAGCGGAGTAGGATACGGAAATCGTCTTGAGCATCGCATAGGAATCAGGCTTCATTTCCAGAGATCTTTTGGCGGTATCGATGGCTTTTTCATATCGTTCCGCTCGGAAGTACGACACCGCCAAATTTTCCAAAGCATCGTAGAAATCAGGTTTCTGAACCAGCGCCTTCTCGAATTGCTCCGCCGCCTCCGAAAACTTCTCCGCTTGAAAGAGCTCGATGCCTGAGTTGAATAAGGGAAGGGCGTCATCGAAAGCCTCTTTCTTCTGTGCTTCCTGCTGCGGGCTCAATTCATCGGACCTGTACAGCATGAATGTTCCTTCGTATTTGAAATCGGATTCGGAGCTCCGCATCGATCGCAGCTCAACGGTTTGCTGGTATTTTTGATAGCCCTCTTTTTCGATGAGGAAATGCGCGTTTTTAATCTCCATAGGAAGAATGAATGAGGACTCGCCTTTCTTGTTGCTGCGATATTCTTTTCTGAAGTCGCTCCGTTCAGGACTGGTTAAGGTAATCCTCGCCTTGTCCAAAGGCTGATTGTCCGTATCGACAACGAAGAGCTTCACCCTTCGTGCCGTGACTTGAGGCTGTGACGTCATCGTAAAAACAAACAAACAGAGAAAGGCTGCGGCTAAAATATTTTTAAACATAGACTTCTCCTGTGTGCATAACTCCGTCTTACGGACTGCTGTTTCAATACTCAATTCTTTTTCCTCAAAGAGGTGGTTTTCTCACGAAGCTCTGTTTGATCGGGAGATAATTCCAATGACCTCTCCCAGGCGGCAATGGCTTCTTCCACATTGCCTGTTTGTACATAGCATTCGCCAAGTGTATTCAGTATTTCGATGTGGGTGCCGAATTGTGTGAGATATTTCTTAAAGTAATAGATTGCCTTAGCGTAGTCTTTGGCTTTAAAGAACGAATTTCCGAGAAGTTGAAAGACCCCGGGCTCCTCTTTCGCTTTTTCCAGGAAAAGCGACATGAGATTTTGAACTTTGGAATATTCACCGAAAGCATAATAGGCATCAGCCAGGGCGACGGCAAACTCAAGGGAGGCCGGCCGCTTGGAATTCGCCATCTCCAAAAGAAGCACAGCCTTTTCGAGGTCACCCCGGTTACGCATTTGACAGCCCAAGGTATAGGCATAATAGGGGTCGTCCGGACCTGGATAGACTTCGGACACACTCCAGTACCTAGGCAGGGAGGCTGCAGGGCTGATGACAAAATTCTCGGTGATCGTCCTCATTTCCTTTTGATTTCCATCCCACAACGAAACTTTCAGCAGGTAATATCCCGGGTTGTAATCGGCTAAGGGAACGGCTTCAACAAACGTTTCTGTGTTTTCGTAATCCTTAATTGCCTTCCGGAACGTAGAGACCTGTACGTCTTCTTTGAAGATGTGATACTCGAAAAAGCCCTCCTGCTTCAAGCTTTCGGTCAATCCGTAAAGCTTGAAACACACAGATAGATTATCCCCTGGGGAGTAGGTGTTGTTGGCTGAAGGAGAAGCGTGTATTCTTCCGAATTGAAAAGGTTTGTGCGCATATTCCGGAGAGGTATTCATTTCGATTCCGTTTGAAAAAACTATGGGGCTTAAATCGATGAGGCCCGAAGACACCGGTATTTCGATGTCCTGCTCGACGGAAGTGAACTCCTTGGAAACGGTGTTTTTTATCAGCAAATCGAAATGAAAATCTCCAGGGATCAGCGGAAATGCGTCCTGGAAACTGAAGAGTTTCGACCTCATCTCCGAAACCTGGTCTTCATCGAAATCGAGAGAGACTTTTCTTTCGAATTGATAGATTGTATTCCCCTGAAGATCGTCGATTTTCCCAAAAATCTCCAAATTCGTGTAATATTTTTCTTCATATTTACCGAGAGACAGCCTTTTGGGCTCAACAGCGTAATGGACAAAGAAAAATCCAGCCTCATCCCGCATTATTTTAACCAGCGCATCGTTCTCCACATAGAGGATCGAATGGTCGACTTCAACGAGGGCCCTGTATTTCAGGAGTTTCTCGGCATACTGATCCTTGATCTGCTTCTGAGGGAGTACGGATATGTTGTTGAGAAGCATCTCGGAAGGGACGGCAGAGCCCGCATCTAAAGATCCGGATTGGCTGGGGATGAGTGAACGGGCGACATTGGCCAGTTCCGGATTGACCTGCCGGAGTATGTTGAGGGCTTTGTTGGGGTTGACATCGTAGGTTTCGATCAGTTTTCGGGGTCCATGCCGGATGGGGCTGTAGAGAACAAAATCGCCGATCCCCCATTCCTTGAAAAAAAGCATGTAGAAACTCGTAGGAATGCCGGGGCCATAATTTCCCTGATAAAACCAAACCTCGAGTGGGACCAGATTGTGCTCCAAAGCTCCATAGGTTTCTACGGTAACCGGCTTTCCTAAAATGATATAAATCCTACCTCGCTCTGTTTTCCATCCCGGTTTGGAAGTACCGACGCCGTACATTTTGTTGGCATATTCGATGCGCCGGTAGTGCTCGTTTTTGAATTCATTCACCGGAGTTTCAGGATTAGGATCCCTTTGCCTCCAAAAGGCCTCGATGAACAGCTCCCTTTCCTGGTTGGAATCCAACTTGAGGAAAACCTCTTTTTCCTTTTGGGTGATGATATGGATGACATCCTCATTCAACCACTTCTTGTGTGTCGGCGGAAGGTTATCTCTTACGATTCCGGAATGCATGGTTCCGAGAATACCCGAAAATACGAAAACGATTGAAAAGGCGACTGTCCGGAGTTTCATCATTTTAACCCTCATTCTATCAGCTAACAATGTCCCCTTCAAGCAAAGACGGCGGTTAACACAAATGAGTTGTGCAAATACGGGATGGCAGGGGCAAGTATGGGGGAATGCTTCACTCCGGTCGGAAAGGAAAATCTAGCAGTAAGTAATTTTCTTCACAGGCACGGCCACAGGTTGTGCGTTCCAATAACACAGATTCGAGAATTCATTCATCGTGTGGAATCCGGGACCGGCGCCCAGGAGCTTGGGAATCATGTTGACCGCCACTCCCGCAGTTCCCAATCCTCCCTTTTGGGCAATTTCTTCCTTGATCGTGATGTCCACATTGGGAGTTCCGCTGATCCGGGTGTAATCGCCTGTTTCCATGCCGTCTTCATCCTTATCGGGTGAGACGATGCCCACCATCCTGAAGTCCAAGACCTGCCTACCGGAAATAAGGCCCGACACATTCTGCTTGAAACCACAGACATGTCCGGCCTCAATGCGGATGAAGGAACTCTCTCTCGACACTCTTGTGATCAAAGGCTCTTTAGTTTGTTTGAGCTCATCGATGGCAAAACCCAAACAATGAGCAACCATGGCCGTTGTTTCCAGGAGCCCTATGTGCCCGATGTACCCTTCCAGAACACCCTGCAAAAATCGTTCCCTAGTCAAATTGGCTCCGATGTGGCGCATCTCGTCCGGCCCGTAAGGAGAAAAGTCTACGATGCGCCGGACAAAGACGTTCTCCACTTGCCAGCAAGGAAGTGAACAGAGGATCGGGACGAGATCCATGACAAATCCGGGATTTACGCCGACCGCAGTGATCCTCAATTTTTTTTCTTTTGCAATTCTATCGAGTACTCCGGCTTTAGGAATATTCTTTCCGATGGGAAAAAACAGTTCCTGACATATTGTCAGAACGTTCATTCCCCTTTCGAGAATGTTCGTGATTTGATCGAAGGCCTCGTCCAAAAAAGCCGTTGTGGTGTGGATCACGAGGTCGGCTTTCACCGCATCGAGGGTCTTTTCCGGAGGGTAACGGACATCCACGCCCAGATTTTTTTCCAGACCTGAGACTCCACCGACATCCTGTCCGATTTTTCCCGGATCATGATCGATCGCACCCACGATTTTGACCTGCGGTTTTGTTTGAAGCAAGCGCACCACATTGCTTCCCATCGCTCCGATTCCATAGACAATGACTTTTATCTCATCCACAGTCCAACCTCCCTGGAACCGGAATCACTCTTTCAACGTCTTCAGCCGGATCGTCGCTGCAAAGCGGTGGGCATCCATTCTTTCGAACTCCGCCTGAGTCTCCGCGTATTCGGCCAATTTGAGTGAAGCTTTAAGGTCGGTTTCCATATGAGTGACCACCTTCATGAACATTCCCACCCAAAGACCGCCCGTGTATCTTGCAGTTCTCCCCGTGGGGAGAATATGATTCGGTCCCGCAATCTTATCTGCATAGACTTCGGCAGTATTTTCACCCAGAAAAAGAGAGCCGTAGTTGGTCAAAAGAGGAATCAAGCTTCTCGGTTCTGCCGCATGCACCTCGAGATGTTCCGGAGCGTACGCGTTCGCATATTCGGCAGCTTCGTCGAGGCTGTCAACGACCACAACGACACCCTTTTTCTCCCAGGATTCACGGGCAACATCCTCTGTTTTCCGTTCTTTAAGCTGACGCTCGATCTCCGCGAGGGTTCGCTGCGCCAAAGATTCAGATGTGGTCACCAGAGCACCCCGGGCGTTCGGGTCATGTTCACACTGTGCGAGAAGATCTGCGGCGATAAAGTCCGCCCTTGCCGTCTCGTCCGCAATCACCAGACATTCG
>JAFGNQ010000466.1 GCA_016926925.1 Candidatus Aminicenantota bacterium | reverse complement strand
TTTCGATTTCATGATTGCGTCTCCTCTTTAATATCTATGATCGATCAACGATCCTCTATCATAATTATTATTGATAATAGAATCAACAAACATATGAAATAAGCGGAGCCGGGCCCCAATAATCGTCCCTGGATAAAGGCTGTTGGGATTCTCTTCGGGTGGTCCGCTTGAATAGGCCGGGAGGCTGTGTTATAAAATCAGGAAATGGCTGAAAACATAATCGAATTCGAGGATCGGAAACAATACGCCATTCTCCGGATCAACCGTCCTGAGGTCCATAATGCCGTCAATGGTGCCGTTATGGAGCGCCTTGAAGAAGTACAAAAGCTTTTACACGAGCAGCGAGACCTGCTTGTCTTAATCATCACAGGTGCCGGAGAGAAATCTTTCTGTGCAGGGGGGGATATCAAATATTTCGCCACCCTCAAAAGCCGGGATGAAGCTCTGGCCATGTCACGGAGAATGCAGTCTGTCTTGAACGGATTCAGGTTAGGAAATCAACTGGTGATTGCCGCGGTCAATGGAAGCGCCTTTGGCGGCGGATGTGAGATACTCACGGCATGTCACTATCGAATCGCTGCAGCACATGCGAGATTCTCCTTCCGGCAGGCGGCCAACGGTATCATCACCGGGTGGGGAGGGGGAGTGCGCCTGTTCCAGCAAATCAATGCATCGAGAGCTCTTCGCCTTCTCACGACCTCGGAAACGATCGATGCGCGGGAGGCTGCTGCTGTTGGTTTCATCGATGAGGTCGTTCAAGACAGTGCCGTTTTGGAAAAAGCCTTATCTTTAGCCGAGTCAATCGTCCGAAATTCTCCCGCATCCGTCCGTACTTTTCTGCAGATTCTTCAAAAAATCCAACAGGGCGATCTCGAGACTGCCATTGAACTCGAGACGGAACGCTTCGGGGACCTCTGGATCGACGAGGATTTTAAAAGATGGCTGAATACATTTTTTAAAAAACCGCCTCCCCGAAACCCGGCTCTAATTTTTTAGAACACCGACTGTGAAATGAGTGGGGTGGTCTGCAAACCTGTACACCCTCTGGGTGGTTTTGATAAAGTCTTCTTCATCGGCCAGAAAGATGTTCGGTACATATTTTTGGGGATTGCGGTCCACGAGCGGGAACCATGTACTCTGGATCTGAATCTGTATGCGGTGCCCGCGCTTGAATGTATGCAGTATGTCTTGGAGTTCTAAAGCGACCATCGTCGCAGTGTTCGGCTCGAACGGCTCCGGATTTTGGTAACTGTTTCTGTATCTCCCTCGAATCACTTCGCTGCGCACCATCATGTGGTACCCACCCATATCTTTTTTCGGCTGTTTTTGGGGAGGCAAAAACCAAGGGAACTGCTGGCTGACATCGTCTGGGAAGACATCGACCAACTTGACGACCCAATCCGAAGCAGACCCGGACGTAGAAACCCAGAGCTCGGCCTGGATGGGACCGGCCAGAGTCAGATCTTCTTTGAGAACATCCGTTTGATAGGTGAGGACATCGGTGCGCCTGGCCGCAAAGCGCTGGTCATCCGTCATGTAGGCCTGGGTCATGCCCGTGGTGATTTCCTCTGTGTAGGGCACGGGGTTGTCAGGATCACTGATGTATTCGTCGAAGGTTTCCTGCGGAGCGTCCGGTGCGGTGAAATCCAGTTTGCCTCCTGAAAGCGTATAAAGATTGCGGCGATCGACTTGTGGCGGCCAGGTATCGAAGGTCCTCCAACGGTTGGCCCCGGTCTCGAACACGTACGCCTCGGGGAGATTGTGAACTTCTTCACCCTTCAGATAATGGTTGAAAAAGGGGAGCTGGATGTTTTTCTGGAAATATTCGGATGTTTTGAAGCCGAAATCTATGTTCCCCAAGGCTTGGCCTTCAGTGAAGTTCCAGTGCCCGTGGGCCCATGGCCCCATGACCAGGATGTTGAAGGTCTCCGGATTGTTTTTTTCCGTGTGGCGGTAGATTTTCAAAGGCCCGTACAAGTCCTCGGCATCGTACCATCCCCCGACCGTCATAACGGCGCACTTGATGTTCTTGAGATGAGGAAGAAGGTTTCGGGCCTGCCAGAAGTCGTCATAGTCGGGGTGTTCGACGATCTTATTCCAGAAATCGATCTCACCTTTAAAATACTTTTCGTTGGCGTTCTTGAGCGGACCGAGCTCGAGGAAGAATTGGTAGCCATCCGGTGTTCCGTGGTTGAACCGTGGTGGAAATTTCGTGGTGGGATTGGGAGGGCTCGTCCCGAAAACAGCGAGAAAATTGAAAGCATGGGGGAGAAAGAAGGCCCCGTGATGATGGAAATCGTCCCAGAACCAATCGGCAATCGGAGCCTGGGGAGATACCGCTTTCAGGGCCGGATGCGAATCGATCATTCCGGCTGCCGTGTAGAATCCTGGATAGGAAATTCCCCATTGCCCGACCTTTCCGTTGTGGTTGGGGATGTTTTTCAGAAGCCATTCTATCGTGTCATAAGTGTCCGAGCTTTCATCTATCCAGGTTTTGTCTTTTTTTTGATGGATATGCGGGGTCATGTTGACGTATTTCCCCTCCGACATCATACGTCCCCGGACATCCTGGAAGACGAATATGTAGCCTTCGTAATCGAAGTGCGGGCTGGGGCCGAGCTGCTCCTTGTATTGATCCAACCCGTACGGGGCAACGCTGTAAGGGGTCCGGAACATCAATATGGGATATTTTTTCGTCCGGTCATTCGGGACATAAACGGACGTGAAGAGCTTGACCCCATCTCTCATGGGAACATAATATTCGTATTTTGCATAGCTTTCTCGAACATAAGTGGCATGACTGTCTTGACCGGAATAGATCTTTAGACTGATGAGGCAGCACAGAGCGAATAAGATTATCCCGATCGAGCGTTTTTGACAGTGGAATTTGGATTTTTCAGCGTTCATGGAGTCCTCCTCTTTTTCTTAGCGGTCCGATTCTTTCAACCACTTTTCTATGGTTTCAATCATTTTCTCGGGTTGAATGGGTTTCTCGATATAGTCGTCCATTCCGGCTTCGAGAAAACGGTCTTTGTCTCCCTTGAGGGCGTGAGCCGTCATGGCGATGATGGGAATGTGGCTTTCTTGCCCTTCTTCATTTTTCCGGATGGCGGCAGTGGCCTCCAGTCCGTTCATCTCCGGCATTTCTACATCCATGAGTATGAGATCGTAGGAAATCTGCTCAACGGATTTGAGTGCTTCCTTTCCATTGGCTGCCGAGTCTGCTCTGTACCCGGCTTTCTCCAGGATGCGCAGCGCCAGTTTTCTGTTGATTGTGTTGTCTTCTGCAAGGAGGATCCGAGTCCTTTGTTTCTTCCCTTCTTTGACGGAGTATCGGGTTACAATGTGTGGCGGTCGTGATTTGACAGGATGTTGTGCATCCTTCCCCATCACTTCGAGCAGGGCATCTTTGAGCTGAGATGTGCGTACGGGCTTGGTGAGATAAGCCGAAAAGCCGATTTCGGCCATTTTCTTCGCGTCTCCCCGCTCTCCGACAGAAGTGAGCATGACAAGTTTTGTGTTTTTGAAGGCGTGATCTTTTGCGATGATTTTTGCGAGTTCATCCCCCCGCATATCAGGCATTTGCATATCGATTATAGCTAGAGCGAATGGATGGCCGGTCTGCTCTGCATTGCGAAGCCTCTCCAGGGCTTGGTTTCCGCTCTCGGCCAGAGTTGGTTTCAATCCCCAAAACTGCAGTTGTTCGTCCAGTATACGCCGGTTCAAGGCATTGTCGTCTACGATAAGGATTTGCAAACCCTGTATATCAAAAGATAATGCAGGTGGGGCCGGGAGGATTTGAAGCTGCTTATCAAAAACAGCGGTAAACCAGAAAGTGCTTCCCTTTCCGACTTCGCTCGTGACGCCGATGCGTCCGCCCATCATCTCCACCAGTTGTTTGGATATGGCCAGACCCAGTCCCGAACCCCCGTACAGCCGCACGGTAGAGCTGTGAGCCTGAGTAAAGCTGTCGAAGATCATCCTTTGCCTGGCTTTTGGAATTCCGATCCCCGTGTCTTTAACGCTGAATCTGACCGAGGCTTTTGTGTCCGTTTCCCAGTCAAGGACGGCGTCTATCGTAACATTGCCGGCATTGGTGAATTTGAGGGCGTTTCCCACAAGGTTTGTCAGGACCTGCCGAAGTCGTCCCGGATCCCCTTTGAGGAGCGAAGGAATCTCATGATGCACGAGGAAAGCGAGCTCCAATCCTTTTTCTTGGGCCGTAAACATAAATATGTCCGTCACTTCCTCGAGTGCAATCCTGAAATCGAAGTCGATTATCTCCAGATCCAGTTTACCGGCTTCGATTTTTGAAAAATCGAGAATATCGTTGATAAGATCGAGAAGGATGTGAGCCGACCTTCGGATGGCTTCGCTGTATTCTTTTTGTTCATCAGACAACTTAGTGTCGCACAGCAGTCCGGCCATGCCTATCACTCCGTTCAGGGGGGTGCGGATCTCGTGGCTCATCCGTGCCAGAAACTCACTCTTTGCCTGGCTGGCTGCTTCGGCATCCCGGCTGTTTGTGGTAGCCCTGCCGATGTCTTCGATCGTGAGGCGACCGGTGCGGACGACGATGTAAACGAAAAGCGCTCCGAATAAAAATATGATTCCCGAAAGAATCCCTACGAGACCGACTCGACCCGTCAGCACGAGCAGGGCCGTCCCTACATACCCGAGCAGAAAAAATGCCATGAGGAGATAGAGTCTCTTCCAGTCGGGGGTGTATTTGCTCTCCTTGATGGCGGTCAGGAGTTTTTTCGTGGCCAGAATCGAGAGGAGCATGATTCCGGCACCCAAAAAAATAAGAGCGCCGGCAACGATATCGGTCTGCGTTCCTGTCATTGCTGCATCCTTTGATTCATGTGAAATGCCGTGTGAGAGTTTGTCTTCTTATTCAGTCGGATAATAATCGTATTTCCCAGAAAATATTTTCTTAACTCTATTCAATAAGAGAGGATATGTCAAGTTGACGGAGGTCTGATAACTTTCTGATTCCGCTTCATTTTCATCGGAACAATAATATTTGCATCCGCGGGACGATTCCTTTATCCTTTAAGCGAATGGGAGGAAAAATGGCCCATAGGATTATCATTGTTGATGACGACCAGGTTACTCTAAGGTTGCTGGAAAAAACCATATCAGACGCCGGTTTCGAAGTTTTGACGGCTGTGGATGGAATGAAGGGACTCGACCTCATACAGACCACGAGTCCGGCTATCGCCATCATCGACATGCTGATTCCCAAGCTCCATGGAGTCGAAGTATGCAAGAGAATAAGAGATAATGAGCTCTTGCACGGCACAAAGATCATCCTCATGTCCGCTGTCTATCAATTCTCGACATTCAGACGGGATATCGAACATGCGGATGCGGATTATTTCGTCAATAAGCCTATTGACGTCCCGAAGCTCTTGGAACTGATCAAGGGAATATTGCCGACTTCGGGATAATTGGGGCCCTGCCCATCGGTACCGAATATTCCTGAATCTATGCCTCCGCAAATTCGGGATTGGTTGGTGCCTGGCGAAGCGGTATTGCCGTACGACTGGCGCTACTCCAGAATTATGGTGAACATACCGCGTGTGCGATTGACACTCACTACGCTGAAGAGGCTCGGAGCCAGTTTCCGGATGGCATTGGCGAGCATAATGTTGTAGACTCGCGCCCTTAAAATAACCGTGTATCCTTTATCGCCTATCCATTGGGCGGATTTGCTGGCATAGTTCGAATAGGCATAACTCAAATCCCATGACGGCAGATCGAATGATGCACTGGGAGGCAGGTAGGAAACAAATTCAGGAGGTATCCGCCCCCAGGTTCTGCTTCTGGGCCATTGGCCCCGGCTGATGTTGTAATTCAAGGCCGCATTCCGGATAGCCCTCAGGTCTGTCACGATTTTGGCTGCTTTCCCTTTATTATGAGCCTGCATCAAATGAGGGATGGAAAAAGTTGCCAATAGGCCGATTATGGCGATGACGATGAGAACTTCTATGAGAGTGAATCCTTGCCGTTTATGTATTGTCGTTATCTTTTTCATTTGAGAGGCTTCCCTTCACTCGATTTTCGATCTGTCTTTTTTTGAGTCATATGAGAGATCGATATGTTCATCATGGTACTTAAGAACAAAGGAATCGTCTTGCCGGCGTGTGTAATCCAGGTTATCCGAATAAACGAGATCTTTGATGAATGTCGGATATTCACCGAATTCGTCCCGGTAAATTTCGATATCCGAGCAGAGTTCGTAAAATTCATAGGATTTATCCTCTGCTTGAATCTCTTTTTCGGGCGGATGCGGTTGGGTGGCGCTTCGGTATTGGAAAAAATTGTAGGCGGCGCTTGCCAGGATGAGGACGGCGAGCGTCGAGAGGTAGAAGATAAGCCTAGTTTTTGGGATGCCTTTCTTGACCTCGGTCCCGGGTTTAGGCTTTTTGATTTTACCTTGAGAGGCCATCCTTTTGGCCTCGATTTCTCTCTCCCTTTCTTGTTCTTCCTCCTTTTTGGCAGTGTTGACTTTTTTAATTTCCATGTTTTTCTCGATTCAAAAAGAAATTGGTATGGATTTGCCTGAAGGAACAACGGATGAGATTCCTCCCCTTCCGGGTTTGAACTTCCGGCCTAGAGCTCCGCGAGCCATTATTTATGTGCCTGATGATAAATGCCGAGCTCATTTTTCAAGGATGTCCTCGATATTTGTCATGAGTTGCAAATGATTGATCGGCTTCAGCAGAAAGCGTGTCGCTTGGGTCATCTCCGACATGATGGTTCCGGAATCGGATTCACGGGTAAAGACGATGACGGGCGTTCGTCCGAGGTGTTCATCCTGTTTCATCACTTTAAAATGGGCATGTTGCTCACTTCTGGAAAGAGCTCCATCCAGCAGTATAAGGTTCGGATCCGATGATCTCGCCTTATCCAACCCCTCTTTCATACTCAGTGAGCTGTCGACTCTGAATCCTCGTTGCTTAAGCCGGCTTTTGATCTCATCGATGATATTGAGGTCGCTTTCGATCACGAGAATCCGGTCTTTTCTCTGAGCCCTTTGCTCTTTTATTCTCAGGGTCCTCTTTATTATGGGCAAGAGCACATTGGGTTCGTAGGGTTTTTTTATAAAAAACTCGGCGCCCAACTCCATGGCCAGCTCCTCATCCAAGAGGCCGTCTTTGGCCGTGACGTAGATGATGGGAATGCTGGCCGTGAGATGGGCTTTTTTGATTATCTCGCTCGTTTTGTGGCCATCCATACCGGGCATCATGATGTCCATGATGATGAGGTCGGGACGTTCACTCCTAGCCATCTGAATGCCCTTGTAACCGTCCTTGGCCGTAAAAACCTCGTAACCGGCAACTCGAAGGTCGGCCTGAAGCAGCCGGATAAATACGGGGTCGTCGTCAATTATCAAGATTCGTTCCTTGGACATAGTTTTTGCCAAGTGACTGTCCTCCTGCCCGCAATTCTACCACAATTTGCATTAAAAATTCATGTGCGTCATAAAATTAGTATCTGTATTTCCGTGATTGGGCGAATGAATTAAGGAAGGAAAGCGAGTGCAAGACTCAGAGAAATTCGACAAAAAAATCTGGATAATCAGCCCTGAAGCGTGAGTTTGCCCGATTCCATTCTTACGAAAAATTCCGTTCCCCACACGCGAAGACTGTGGTGCAAAGAATCCTCACTCCCGCAGGTAATGATCTTGGGACCCATGACCAGGGAGTCCTTCGTTTCCTTGCTGTGACCTGCCAGTATGTGGAATTCTGTCCGGTCTTCGCCAGGCGAAATGATCACGAGATCCCTTTCTTTTTCAGCCTCTTTTTGTGTCGCAGCCAGGGTGGCGATAATCCGGCCGTCAAAGTAGACGTTTATGCTGGTGAAGGCTCTTTCCGAAGGAGATGGAATCGTACGGCATCGGCCATCCTCAAAGTCCAGGATCCTGATCAGGTTTGTTTGTGCCGCCGAGGCACACCCTTTCAAATCCTTTGATGATGCCGCCAAGATTTTTCCACGGGGATAGAGTCTGAGATGGTATGCCGTTTCTCCGGTTTCCTCTGCAACGTTAACCCGGTTTCTATCGAAGTCCCATTGTTTCAGGCTGCGATCCAGACCGCCCGAGTAAATTCGTCCCTGGTAATCCGCAGTTAGGGAAATTACGGGTTGTGAGTGCCCCCCCAGAATCCGGATGGTCTTTGATGCAAAATCCCATATACGAATTTTCCCGTCGATATGACCTGAAATGATCTTGTCTCGTGATAATGATTTCAATACCAGTGCCGGAGAATCCGTTGCTCCGATGCGGATTCTTTCATTCTTTTCAAATGAATAAATTGAAATTTCCCCGTTCGGATGGAGAAGGAAAATATCACGTCCCAACACGTGCAT
>JAFGNQ010000465.1 GCA_016926925.1 Candidatus Aminicenantota bacterium | reverse complement strand
TGAAGGGGATTTTAAGGGGTGTGACGACCTGGATGGGGATTTCACGGATCCCTTCGATGGCTGTCCTGGAAAAAGGGTAGAAAAGGCTGTGGAGCGAAAAAGGAGAACGCAGAAGGCTGGAATCATAGAGGAAGCCGTTTTCCTTGAGAACGAAGCCTAAGCGGCGGGGGACTATCAAATAAGGACAACGAAAACCAACGCAGGCAATATCCGCGTTCGCAAACGCTTCTCGTGCCCGCCGGATTTCATCCGCCAGTTCATGTCCGCTCAAACGCCTTAAGTTTCCGTGATGGAAGCCGTGGGCGGCGATCTCATGCTCCACGGCTATCCTTCGAATCAATGCTTTCTCCTCTGCCACCGAATCGGCGCAGACGAAAAAGGTGGCCTTTATCCCGTATTTGGTAAACAGGGCGAGGATCTGCTCTGCTTTTTTGTGAAAGACGGAGTCGTCTTCGATAAACTCCCGCTCGAGATCTACGGTGACGCAAATGTCTCGACTCATAATCTTTTTACGAAGGCGGCGGTTTCTCGGAAGGCCATTTCCCGGTCAATGTCCAGGAGAATGACGTGTCCCGAATTTTCGCCGAAGATCAGTTTTTTGTCCTCGGACCCTATCCGGCGGAAAAGGTATTCCGCCCCCTTGGGATGGACGCGGTTGTCATGCCTGGGCTGTATAATCAAAACCGGACATGTGATCCGGGATAGGTTTTCCCGAACGTATCTCGCCAGCCGCAGTGCGTCGTAGGGAAAGTGGGAGGGCAGCTTTTTAAATCTGGGAAGATTGCCGGCCAGAGTCCAGTCCATGACCATTTTATGGTCGAAGCGCGGCACGTATTTGAATCTGCGGCTTGCCCAGCCGGCCAATTTTTCCGCAGGGAGTTTTTGCAGGATGGGACGTCCCGGAAATACCGGCGGTGATATGAGCACCAGCCCGTCCGGATTGTGCTTGAGCGCCAGGTAGGAGGCCAGGGAAGCACCGTTGCTGATACCGCCGATGATGATTTTTCGATAGCCTTGTGTCCGGGCGAAGGCCTGCTCGGCATCGCTCTTCCACATGTCCAAATCCGAGTTTTTCAGGTCTTCTAGACTGCGGCTTTCATGACAAGAGAGGGTGGGGGCGGATACGGTAATTCCCTCCTTGAAAAGGAATTCGGCCAGGCCCCTGACTTCATAGGAGCTTCCGGCCAGACCGTGAAAGAGCAGGGAGATTTTCTCTTTGCCGGCCTGGAGGAACAGGGATTTCGTATCCGTATCCATGAGACTTGGTATCTTAACAAATGCCCGGGCTGCAAGTCTATCGTGCATTCCGGGAAGCACATCCCTGTTTCGGTGATGATCGTGGATCAAAGGGCAGGGGTGCTCGTCACTGTCTGTTTTCGTCGAAGACCCCCCCACCAACCACCATGCGACTCAAACAGACAGTGACTCGCAGCGGCTTGTTATAAGTCAAGAAATCAGGAAGGGGAAGCCAGTCAAGGTTGTTTTCGTCGGAGACCCTTCCACCACCATGCGACTCAAACAGATCCTGTCTCACTCTGACTTCCCAACATTATGCCACCCTACAGGTAGAGGTTCGTCACAGCTCGTTTTCGTCGAAGACCGCTTACCACCACCCCCTACGACTTAAAAGAATTATGACATGCTCTCCTTCCTCAGCTCATGCGTCATGTCACGGAAATAAAGATGCTTCTCATTCTAGAGAAAGCATCCTTTATTCTCCCTATTCGTACTTTCGCCCGTATAAATTCTTTCAATAACCCGGGCCTGTACACTTGTCCGGACATTATGGCGGCTTGACAGGCTAAACGTATTACGGAACAATAGTTTGGCCGAGAATTGTGTTGCAAGGAGAGAATTTCTGTCGATAAAGAAACGTTCGATCGGAGTCGGTTCTGACTCCATACCGAGAAGCTTGTGCCGCTGGATTCCGGTTCTTTTCCTGATTTTTACCTTAGCCCTATTCGGGGCATCTTATACAGCCGAAGGAACGGTCCGGGGAAACGTTGTCGATACCCGTACGAATGAACCGCTGGCAGGGGTTCGGGTGGAAGTCGTCGGGCTAAACATTCATACCCTCACGGACAAGACGGGACAATACCGGCTTTCCGGGCTGCCTCCGGGAACGCGCATCTTGAGATTTTTGTTGACCGGTTATAAGGAGGCCTTCAGAAGAGACGTGTCAGTCGCGCCCGGCAAAGATGCAGTGGTCGATATAAGGTTGGCACCGCTCGATTCCGGGCTCCACGAGGAGGTGACCGTAGTGGCTGAAGCGGCGGAGCCCGATGCCGAACCGTCCGCGACCGTAATGCATCTGACCCCCGGAGAGGTGCTGGCCATCCCCGGTTCCGTCCAGGATGTGAGCCGGGTCCTGAACACGAATCCCGGAACGGCCCATGCCAGCGACCTGTCCAACGACCTGATTGTCAGAGGCGGCTCCCCTTGGGAAAACGGCTTTTATATCGACAACATGCCCGTTCCCGACATCAATCATTTTCAAAGGCAGGGAAGCAGCGGCGGCCTGGTCAGCGTCATCGATCCCGCCCTTTTAGAAAAATTGACCTTTTATACAGGAGGATTTTCCGCTTCTTATGGAGACCGGATGTCCTCCGTCATCGAAATGTATTTTAGAGAAGGCGACCGCAATCAAACCAGAACGCGGTTGAACCTGGATGCCGTTGGCTTCGGCGGGTGCCTCGAAGGCCCTTTCTTCGGTCAACGGGGGTCCTGGATTTTATCCGTCAGACGCAACTATCACGATCTTTTGGCCAAGGCCGTGGGCTACGGCATAGCTCCCCGCTTCGGCAACGCCAACTTCAAGGCTGTCTTTGACCTGGACAGCCGAAACAGCTTGACGCTCATGGATGTCTACGGGCAGAGCCGGCTTTCCTATGACCTTGAGACGGCCATCGAGGAGGGTTTCAACAACTTCCTGAATCTCAAAACGGATCAGAACACAGTAGGCCTGAACTGGTTTTCTGGCTGGAGTGCGACCGCTTTTTCCAACACGTCGCTGACCTACTCTTTTTTCAAGAATGACTACACCGTATCCGACATCGACGATGGTGTGGAATATCTGGCCTCTGATGAACGTCATGAGGCCTTCTGCCTCCGGAATGCCAGTCAAATTCAACTGAGTCCGCGGGCGAGGATGGAATTCGGGTTCGAGGTAAAACAGGAAAAAATCAAATTTTTCAATAAGCTCGAAGAATACATCAATAGATGGCAGGACGTCATTCCCGCCTTTATTTTGAGCGGTAAAATGCAAACGACGAAAACAGGTCTGTTTTGCTCTTACGCTTTTGCTCCCCTGAGGGGATTGACGGCAACGCTGGGGCTGCGGGGAGATTATTTCTCCTACAGCCGGAGGTTCCATCTTTCCCCGAGGTTCACGATCGCTTACAAACTCGATGGCGGGCTCACACTCAAGGGAGGCGCCGGCCTCTACTATCAGACGCTTCCCCTGTTCCTCCTCTCGGGCGGCACGGCCAACCGGGAGAACAGGGATCCCCGGGCTCATCACTTCGTCCTCGGTCTGGACTGGAATCTTGAAGCGGACATTCGTGTCGCTCTGGATGTTTACCATAAGCGCTACGTGAACATGCCGCTGGCTCCGGACGATTTGACCTATTTCGTCATGGACAGCGGCATCGATTACGGATTCTACAGGGCCTACGACGTTCTCTACGATTCGGGGACGGCAGCCGTGAGCGGCGTGGAAATGATCGCACAAAAAAAGTTGACCCGGAGATTCTCCGGCACTGTAGCGGCCTCCTATTTCCGGTCCAGGTTTCGCGACGGCTACGGGGTCTGGC
>JAFGNQ010000081.1 GCA_016926925.1 Candidatus Aminicenantota bacterium | reverse complement strand
TTCACGAAGGTATTCTTGGATAGCGAAGCTGATTTCTCCGCACTCGTAGGCCAAATCAAAAACGTCATCAAAACCCAATTTTTTTAATCCGGCGACAATCTTGTTGGGCAGAATTTCTCTTCCGAATTGCGCATAAAGGGAGGGCGATGGGATGGCTATGGTGTGTTGGAATTTTGTGAGCTCGCCGAAGGGATCTGTGAGTGGAATGATGGCACCATTTGGGCATGTGTTGATGCATTCTCCGCAGTCGATACATTTCTCCTCGAGAATCTTGGCTTTCCCGTTTCTTATCCTGATGGCCTGGGTAGGACAAACGCGCATGCATTTCATCCGGCCGCAGCATTTATTTTCGTCGATCCGGATGGAATGATAATAATGGCGCTTCATGCTGGTTCTCTACTGTTTAAATAAAGGATGATGTCATACGTCGTTCCCTTGCCCGGCACCGATGAGATCTCGAACTTGTCCGCATTCCTTTTGATATTCGGTAATCCCATGCCGGCGCCGAATCCCATTTCCCGCATTTTATGCGTAGCCGTCGAGAATCCTTCTTTCATGGCCTGGCTGATGTCCGCGATTCCCGGTCCTTTATCATTGATCTTGATGTGGATGGCTTTGGGCGTCAGGTTGAGAGTCAGGATAGCTTCGTCGGCGTACATGACTACATTCATCTCGGCCTCGTAGGCTGCGATGGCTGTCCGGGTGATGATGCTCTGCGGGACACCGAGTTCCTGAAGGATTCCTTTGATCTTTGTAGATATCGTACCTGCTCGGCCAAAATCTCCACCTTTGATCTCGAATTTTTCAGAAAGCCCGATCTCACTTTCCATGGTCCCTTTCAAGTTTGGATTTGCGACACTCCAGGAAGGCCTGCTCTGAAGAGGATGCCGCAGGTTGCGAACATCATGAATTTTGTCGACAGAATAGGAATGTTCATTTCTTCAGCCAGTCGCATTCCTTCTTCATCCGGTCTTTTTCCCCTGACATAAACGATGCCGCTGGCATCGATGATATTGGCGGTTCTTACGGATTGGCTGTTGGTGAGACCCGTCAGGAGGAGGATCCCCGGTTTTCCGAACGCCAAAACATCGCTCATCAGATCTGATCCACCCGCAAACTTTATCTCTTTATCAAGAAATTTTTCCCCGCAGATGACATCCGCTTCGAGGAGTTCCTTGATTTCCCTGAGAGTCATTTTATTGTTCGCTTTTATGCACTTTTATGATTACGTCGCCCTTCCGGATGATTCTCTCGGAGGGAGTGATGACTGTGGGGCAGTTGTTCCAACAATCTCCGCAGCCGTTGCATTTTTCGATATCGACGTAACGGGCTTTTTTTCGGATTTTCGCTTTGAAGCTCCCGACAAAGCCTTCGATCTCTTTGACTTCGCTCCAGGTGAGAAGCTCGATATTGGGGTGTTTTCCGACCTCGGACATCTTTGGCGTGAGGATACAGGCCGAGCAATCGAGTGTGGGGAATGTCTTATCCAACATCGACATGTGTCCCCCGATAGAGGCTTCCTTCTCTACGAGATATACTTTTTTACCGGAGTTGGCGTAGGTCAGGGCTGCTTGTATCCCGGCGATTCCGGCGCCGACGATCAGAACTTCAGGCCGTACCGGGACCTCTTTCTTGGTCAGGGGATCATGCAGGGCCACCCTGCGGACCGCGGCAGAGATCAGGGCTTTGGCTTTTTTCGTGGCCTGCTCGGGATCCGCAGTCACCCAGGATACGTGCTCTCGAATGTTGGCCATTTGAAAGTAGAATGGATTCAAGCCTGCCTCCGCCGTCGCTCCTCTGAATGTGGGCTCGTGCATGAGTGGAGAGCAGGAGGCCACGACGACTCTGGACAGATCATTATCCGTGATGTTTTGTTTTATCAGCTCCTGACCGGGATCCGAGCACATGAACTTGTATTCTTTGGCTACGATGACGTTGTCCAATGTGGCCGCGAATTTGACGACTTCGGGCACGTTGACTTTTCCGGCGATGTTCGTTCCGCAGTCGCAGACGAAAACCCCGATTCGTGCTTGTCCATTCGATCCACCGTTATTACTCATTTGATCCTCCGTTTCTGAGTTTCGCCCACATCTTGTCTAAGGAAATGATAGAGCGGGAGAAACCGAGATCTTCTTTGGGGATGTCCAGGGCCAATCCTATGAGTTGCGTGAAATAGAGGATTGGGATCCGGACATCATCTTTATATTTGGCGACGATTTTTGCTTGAGGAATTTCCAGGTTGAATTGGCAGAGCGGACAGAGTGTGACAATCACATCCGCTCCTTTTTTCTTGGCCTCTTTAAGGAGTACGTAATTGAGGCTTGTTCCCACATCTTCGAGTGTTCCGGCAAGGGATCCGCCGCAGCAGCGTGTTTTGGCCGAGTAGTCGACTGCTGTGGCTCCAAGGGCTTCTATGAGGTCATCCATTTTGGTGGGATAGTCGGGGTCGTCGAAGTCCGTATAAGGCCTGACGACCTGACAACCGTAATAGCAGGCTACTTTGAGGCCGGTAAGTTTGGTCTTGACCATTTCCTTAATTTTGTCAAGTCCGATATCCTCTGTCAGCACTTCAAGGGGATGGATAACGTCGATTTTTCCCTTGTATTCACACTCATTGTTTTTAAGGTCATTGAGGATTTTCTTGGCTTTTTCGTGTCCGCTTTTAAGAAAGGTGTTGGACTTTTTCATGGTGAGGAAACATCCGGCGCAGGGGGCGAGAACGTTTTTGCCTTCCTTTTCGGCAATGGAGAGGTTTCTTCCGCAGATGGCGGCGGCCATGAATTCATCGACCGAAAAATATGCTGTTGCACCGCAGCAATTCCAATCATCCATTTCCTCAAGAGGCATCCCGATCTCTTTAAACACAGGGAGGAGTGATTCCTCATAATGCTTGCCTCCAGCCTTAAGAGAACAGCCTGGATAATAAATGAATTCTCTCATTTCGCTTCCTCCGAAACAGCTTTTAATATGGAGTGAAATTGCTTTATGTTTTTAATTTTTTCCTTCTTCAAACTTAAACGCCCCGTCTTCATCAAGTTTATCCCTGTCGAGGTAAACTTCAAAGGGCTTATGGGATCCTTCAGTCTGAGATACATGTTCAAGACAAGCCAGAGTTCCGAGCTTCTTCCTTTTTTTGCAATGAGCTTGTGCATTTCCTGGGCGAGTGCGGGAATGGGGAATTTTGAGGGATATGTCTTGGCGTTGATCGCTTCTCTTTTCAAAGTGTACATGATATCTGTGATCTTGATTTGAGAGGGGCATTTGACTTGACAGTTGTAACACGAAGCGCAAAGCCAAGGCGTGAAGCTTTTGAGGACTTCATCCTTGAAGCCTTGTTTGACCATGGCAATGATTTTACGCGGGGGGTAATCCATGTAGCTTACCATGGGGCAGGAACTGCTGCAGGTGCCGCACTGGATACAGCGGTTGATTTCATGGCTAAAGGATTTGTCTTTGATTTCGTCTAAAAAAGTCGAATCTAAATCTCCCTCAAAGATGACTTTCTCCTGGATTTCCATGAATCCTCCTTTTAAGTAAGTTGTAGATTTATGGCGATTTGGGGTAGTCTTGGAAGCCTGATCCAAATTGCTTTCTTTTTTCGAGAAAACAACTCAGAGATACTACTCCAACACAAATCTATGTAATTATAAGGTGGGGAAAAGGCACAAGACGTACTTATTACGAGAGAAACTTTTTACTTAATTAAACATTAGTTTAACTATAGAATTTGTCTATATAGCCTTATAATTACATTAGATTCTAGTTAGAAACACAGCCCTTGTCAATAAAAAAAACAAAAAAAAACACAAATCGCAATTTAAGGGGTAATTGCCCAAAAAATGGGCATCTGCAAGAATTTTTTGAGACCTAAGCTAATGAGAGCAAACGCATTTCTCCTTTTGCCCCTGCAGTGTTCGAGGAGGTTCTCTTTGAATTCCGGAGGCTTGCTTCTGATCTCAAAAATCAGAACCGCTGGAGCCGGCCGATCGGATATGCTATTCCTATAAAATGCTTCTATTTCCTCTTTAAAGTCGTTTTGTCATGCTGCCGGTTTTTTTGTGAATAAAACAAGCCTGATAGTCCTCCCCCTTAGCCTTTATTACAATAGGACAGAGACTCCGTTTCTGTGGGCACAATTTTATTTGCGGAATCCATTTTTTTAAACTTGCATTTTAGTTTAAAAAAAAAGTACAATTGGAACAAACAAACTTTTATAGCTCTGGAAGGAGGAAGAATGGACAGGAAGTTACTTTCTTTTCTTGCCATCGTTCTCATTTTAGGATTGTTATCGAGTTGTTCCTCTCACCCTGATCAGCAACTTCTTAACAGATATTTTTCCGCACTGCAATTGAACGATAACACCACGCTTTCTACAATGGCTTTGGAACCCGTGTCCATAGATTCGAAGGATTGGAAAATCATCAGTGCAAGCCAAGAGGTCGTCGAGCCGTACAAGCTGGCTGAAATGAACAAACAAGAATTGGATATGAAAAAGCAGCTGGAAGACCACGTCGGCATCACCTTGGATGCCAGAGATGCCTGGGATGAAGCCGTGTTCGAAGGCGACAGAGCCCGCACCAGAGCAGCCAAACAGGCTGCACAACGAAAAGCAGATGATCTTAAAGTGAAATACGACGAAATCCTTGAAGAACACAAAGAATTGCAAAGACTATACAATGAGGCCAAAGCTGAAGCCGCCAAGGAAGAAGAGATTGCCACATTCTCCCTCGGAACAGGAGAAATGCCGACCATGCGGGATTTTACCGGCGATACCTTCAAAAAAGAAGTCGATGTGAAAACAGAAGGCGATTCAGGCGTCAAGAATTATCGATTCTACTTGCGCCGGTACATCCTCAAAGACGAGGTTACCGGAATCACCCATCGAGGACGTTGGATCATAGTCAAGATAGAATCGCTCGGTTGATCCCGGCCGATCTCGGCTGATCTTGACTCTTTTAAAAAATTCCATTATAAATACTCTTTTTCTCTAGACGGGCCGTTAGCTCAGAGGGAGAGCACCGGCCTTTTAAGCCGGGTGTCGCTGGTTCGAGTCCAGCACGGCTCACCACCCACCTGTGCTCCTGTCGTCTAGCCTGGTCCAGGACACCGCCCTTTCAAGGCGGCGACACGGGTTCAAATCCCGTCAGGAGCGCTCCCGTTTCTCGCGGAAAAAGAATTTTGCTTTAGGCCTCTGTAACCACTGACTGGGATTTTCGGCAACTTCCGGATATCGTTACAGGGATGGTGCCGGCAATCATCGGGAAAAAATTTGCCGAGGTTTCGCCTCAAGTTGCGGGCGAAGTCTTAACTTCTTCATTCCGGCTGATTCGTCATCCCATCAAACACCACGTTTTCTAAAGCAGCAGTTTGATGTGGCTTTTTAAGATGGGATCAAATCAGAGGCTATTCATATTTCAGGCTTTTCGAAGGATTGACCAGGGCGGCTTTGACTACCTGAGAACTGACGGTCAAGGCAGCAATGGTCAGGGCAGCCATCCCGCTGGCCAAAAAAATCCAGATAGAGAGAGAGGTCCGGGCAGCGAATCCCTGTAGCCAGCGGTTCATGATCCAGTAGCCCACCGGCCAGGCGATGAGATTGGCAACGATCACCCATTTGACGAACTGCCCCGTCAGCAGCCACATGATATGGGACAGCGGAGCGCCCAGCACTTTCCGGACGCCGATCTCCTTGGTCCGCTGTTCGGCCACAAAGGCGGCCAAGCCAAAGAGGCCGAGGCAGGAGATAAAAATGGCCAGACAGGAGAAGAGAGTGACAATTTTTCCGGCCCTGTTGTCGTTTTGGTAGAGGCTGTTGACCTTTTCATCCAGAAAGGTGAACTCGTAGGGAAGGCCAGCCGACATGGATTGCCAAATATTCCGGAGGTTGGAGAGAGTGTCCGAGGTTACGCGGGAGCTGATTTTGACAAGAAGATAGGGCTTCCGCGTGGAGTCGATAGCTTCCGGCAGCAAGTAGCCCATGCTCCTGACATCGCGGTGCAGGGACTCGAAGTGAAAATTGTCGATGATGCCGATAATGGTCAAATCTTTCTTCGTCCACCAGATCCGCAATTTTTTCCCCACCGGATTCTCGATCCCGAAGTACTCAGCGGCCTTTTCATTGATCACGACGGCATCCACATCGGAGGGAAAATCCCGGGACATGAATCTCCCCTCCAGAATTCTTATGTTCAGGACATCGGCGAAATTCTGGTCACAGGTCATGAAGTTCATGTTCAAAGGCCTTTGGCGTTCGACACCCTCCACACCGATTCCCCAATTGGGTGAACCGTATCCGGGAATCGTCCGGACCGCTGTCACTCCGAGAACGTCCGATTCCTGTCTCAGCCGCTCCATATAAGCCGTAAGCTCTCCGCCCAGGGCATCAGCGTTGTGGATGACCACCACATGCTCCTTGTCAAAGCCCAGCCTCTGATTCTTGATGTAATTCAACTGCTTAAAAATAACCAGGGAGCCGATGATAAGCAGCACGGACATTGCAAACTGGAAAACGACCAGGCCGTTACGCAGGGAGAGTGCCCCCCGTCCTCTGCCGGCCAGGGGGGTTCCTTTTAAAACATGGGTTAGTTTGAATGAGGAGAGAAATAACGCGGGATAAAGGCCGGCGAAAATTCCAACCCCAAGGGCTAAGCCCAGCAGCCCCGGGATGACAAAAGGATTTCCGAAATAGGAAAGGACTAAGGTTTTCTCCGTTAGATTCCGGTAGAAGGGCAGAACGGTCTGGATGATAATGACGGCGAAGACCAGTGCCAATAGGCTAATAAAGATAGATTCACCCAGAAATTGCTGGATGAGCTGCGTTCGCAGAGAGCCGACGACCTTGCGCAACCCCACCTCTTTGGCACGCCGGGTGGACCGGGCTGTGGCCAGGTTGACGAAATTGATGCCGGCAATCAGAAGAATGAGGACGGCTACAATGGTGAACAATCTGACATAGGCCATATTTCCGTTGGGCTGGTTTCCTGTAACCAGATCCGAGTGAAGATGAATCCGGGTGATGGGTTCCAGTGTCCAGATCCAGGGGATGTGTTCGCGTCCCCCAAAGCAGTGGACCTTGTCTATCTCGACGAGCTTCTCCTCCATGAGGCGTTGGGTCACGCCTTCTCGAAGAGTGACATAAGTGATGTAGTTGTTCCAGTCCCACTCCAAACTGGGCTCAGGGTAGAGGGTTTTCATGGAAATGAGCATGTCGAACCGGAAATGCGAATTCTGGGGGATGTCTTCCATTAGACCCGTTACCTTGAAAAAATCTTTTTGACCGAAGGCCTGCATCTCGATGGTTTTGCCCAGGGGATCTTCATCACCGAAATATTTTTTAGCGAGGGATCGGGTCATGACAATCATGTTGGGACCCTCGAGGGAAGTTACAGGGTTGCCCTCGAGGAGCGGGAGACTGAAGACATCGAAAAAGGAGGGTTCGGCGGAGAAGACTTCGGTTTCCTTGAAGGCGGTATCCCGGTATCTTATGATCACATCGCCCCAAGGGCCTGCAATTTGGGTGACGGCTGCGGCCTGAGGATAATTTTCCCTTATGGTCTGAGCCAGGATGAAAGGCGTGCCCAGCTGATGAACCCTGGAATCCCCCTTGTTGGACCAGTCGGCCGTAATACGGTAGGTCCTGTCTGCTTTTTCGTGAAACTTATCATAGCTCATCTCGTTCGTAACATAGAGAAATATCAGGACACTGGCGGCTATCCCGACGGCCAAACCCAGAATATTGATAAAGGCGTAACCCTTATGTTTGAGCAGATTTCTAACGGCTACCCTAAGATAGTTTTTAATCATGATTTCCCCCGACTGAGGCATAAGATTCTGAATGAACCAATTCTTTAGAGATCCCCCTAGCGGGGAACATCCGATCCGATCTGTTCCTATCGGCCATCTACATTTATAGACTGATTTTTTGGGAAAAAGGTTGACCTCAGGGGAAAAATCTGAGGAAAATTCTGGAATGATGCCGGTTCCATACTCCCCGTCCTCTCCCTTGCAGATTACTTTCCCTGATATTCCGAGTGTGCTGGAGAATCTGGGGGACGGCTGTTTCTTCTTGCTCTTTTGTACAAATAAAAGAGATAGGCGGCCGGTGCTTGATAGAGAGCGATAATGATCGGAGAGAGGAACAGCCAGTAGATGTTGAAGTCTGGGACAAAGAGGATGATGAAGAGTGCGATACCTCCGATACAGGCAAGAATGGAGGCGCAGAGCAAAAGATAGGGGTAAATCTTTCTCACTTTTCTTGGAATTCGAATCCTTCTTCGAAGATTTTCAAACAGGCATCGACAACTTCTGAATCGTAGAGTGTCCCCTTGTTATCGGAGATCTCCTCCAGAGCTGTTTCTATACTGAGGGCTGGCCGGTAAGGCCTGTGGGTTGCCATAGCTTCGATAACATCGGCTACGGCCAGAATCCTTGCTTCCAGAAGAATAGCTTCCCCCCTTAATCCTGCCGGATACCCGCTTCCATCCATCCGCTCGTGATGCTGCAATACGATGTCGGCGATGGGCCATGGAAAATCAATCGGCTTGAGGATGTCGTATCCCACTTGAGGATGTGTTTTTATGATATCGTATTCCGCTTCGGAAAGCTTGCCGGGCTTGCTGAGGATTTCCGCTGGAACATAGATTTTACCAATGTCGTGCAGATCCCCGGCCATCCGCACCCCTTCTATCGTGTCTTCGGATAGACCCATTTCCATTGCCAGCTTACTGGCGAGCTGGGTGACTCGATGCTGGTGCCCTGCTGTGTACGGATCTCTTGTTTCGATCGTGAAGGACATGGCCTGGACGGTGCCCTCCATAGCTTTTCGCAGTTTTTCCAGACTTTTGAGCAGCTCCTCTTCGGTTTTTTTCTGCCGCGTTATATTGGTGAAGGTGAGGACAGCTCCGAAGTTTTTTCCTTCTTCATTTTGTATAAGAGATATTCTGTGATCTACCGGGGTTGATTTTTTCTTTTTTGATAAGAGGCGTACACCGGAGGGGAGATGAAAGCGTTTTCCCGAGATCACCTCTTGGAGGGCCAGTTTTCTCTCCTTCCCCGATTTTTCGTGGATGACCTTGTAGACATCATGGAAAGGTTTGTTCAAGGCTTCATTTTGTGTCCATCCCGTCAGTTCTTCTGCAAGAGGGTTCATGAATGTTATGAATCCCTCAGGGTCTGTTGCGATCACACCGTCTTCCACGCTTGTCAGTATAGTATAGAGCCAACGCTCTCTCTCCTTAAGCTTCATCTCCATCTCAAATTTGTACAGCGCGATCTCAATGGTTGATTTCAATTCCCTTTCTTCGAACGGTTTGAGCAGATACCCGAAGGGTTTGGACTCTTTAGCGCGCTGCAAAGTCGATTCATCGGCGTAAGCTGTGAGGTAAACAACGGGAATGTTGTGCTTAGAATAAATGAGATCCGCCACCTCGATGCCGGAAGTCTCTCCCGGAAGCATGATGTCCATCAGAACCAGATGAGGCCTCTGAGTTTGTATGGCTTTAACCGCACCCTCTGCATTGGCGGTGACTTCGGTTACATCATAGCCCATGCCCAGAAGCATATTACGGATATCGCGGGCTACTATGCTTTCATCTTCGACTATCAGGATTTTTGTTTTTTCCATTGTTCTTCTCAAAATGTTTAGTCGGGCTCTGTTTCGAAAGACCCGATTTAAATTATCATCAGATATCTTATTAGTCAATGGAAACAGCTGGTTGCCGAACGTTGGCCACAAACGGCATATGAATGAATGGCAAGAGGAAGATGTGACCTCGATGATCGGTGTGGGAAACTTCTCGATCATCGATTTCAGTAGCGCAATTATGAAAAATTGAGGCACGGCCCATCGCTTGAGTGCTCTTTTTAGTTACCATCGCGGGAAAAATTCTCTATAATAAATATAAGGTGCTTCTACGTTGCAGATGTTTTTATGAATCACCAAGGCTGCCGAGTGCGTGAAAGAAGGTCGACCATGAAAAGGAAAACAGCGTTTTGGCCCGTCTTGTTTGTCTTTCTGATTTTAGCGTGGGTTCCGATCGATCAAACGGATGTGGATCAATATGTCATCAGAACGGGCATTGTCAGCAAAACTCCCTTGGCGGGAGAAAAAATCCTGCCCCAGGGAACGGGACGCCATCTGGTGGTTCAGTTTTATCGTATCCCCGATTCGGACGCGAGGAGAAAGCTGGCGGAACAAGGAATCCAGCTGTTGAGTTACCTTGACGGCAATGCCTACATTGCTTCCGTCACCGCCGATGGGGACAGAGCCGTGAATGTGTCTCCTGAGGTAAGGGCCGTGATTTCTTTTGAAGCTGAGATGAAGCTGTCGCCTCTGCTCAAAGAATCCCTGCAAAACAGGAATGACGCCACAATTCCCGTTGTCGTCGTTTTCCATGAAGATGTGCCCTTTGAGCGGGCTTTAAGAAATATTTCCGATACCGGCCTCATCTGCAGCCAGGCCGATTTTCACTATTTCCAGTCGATCGATCTCGAAGTCACCCCCTTTATCTTGGGACATCTGCTTCAGACCGATGAAGTCCGGTGGATTGATCCAGCTCTGACTCCTCCCAAAGCGGATAACGCCTGGGCCGCCGAACGGGCCGGAGTCGATGAAGTCTGGAACAATCCTTCTTATGATTTCCCTCGAGGCAGAAAGGAGCGTATCGGTATTTGGGACGAAGGAAAGGTTCAGTCCCATGGGGACCTCAAGGGAAGAGTCAATCGAATGGAAACCGCCGAACCTTTTTCCGAACATGCAACTCATGTCGCCGGGACCATTACCGGCTCCGGAAAGGGGAACACGAAGGCTCGCGGCATGACTACGGCGGCACGAATCTATTCCTACGATTTCTACAACGAGGTTGTGGACGAAATGCGGATTGCCGTGGATCGGTTTCAAATAAAAGTGGCCAATCATTCCTGGTCCAACATCGTCGGGTGGAATTATTCTGAGGAGACGGAAAAATGGGAGTGGTGGGGAAATCAATTCTTCGGCTACTACCACAATGCTGTGAAAAGTCAGGACCGTCTCGTGCGGAACGCCGACCTGCTTGTCGTGAGGTCCGCGGGGAACGACCGCGATGAAGCCTATCTGGGAAGCCACGAATATGCCGTCAGTGGGGACATGGAAGAGGATCTGAGACCGCCCGATCCGGAATACGGCTCCGTCACACCTTACGCCTGCGGAAAGAATGTGATTACTGTCGGGGCCTTGATGAAAGATGATGTCATGACCGGATTTTCGAATTGGGGTCCCACCGACGACGGCAGGATCAAGCCGGATGTTGTGGCTACAGGAAAAAGCCTGCTTTCCACTATCCGGCAGAAAGCCTATGAGTCCATATCGGGCACTTCCATGTCGGCCCCTGTCGTGAGCGGCACTGCGGCGCTGCTGAGGAATGTTTACAGCACGTTCACCGGAGATGATATGGGGGCCGCCCTTCTCAAGTGTCTCCTCATTCACTCGGCACGCGATTTGGGCAATTCAGGACCGGATTATTCTTACGGTTTCGGTCTTATCGACGCCCGGTACGCAGCCGATGTCATCAAGGCGAAAAACGGGGCAAAGTCCATAGGAACGGATCCCTCCCGGCTCGTGGACCGCAGCATCATGATCCAGGCACAAGTAAGTAACGGAAACAAGAAGTCATACAAATTTAACGTACCGGCCGGCTCCAAGGAATTGAGGGCCACCTTGGTCTGGCATGATCCGGAAGACCGTCTTTTGATCAACAATCTCGATCTCTGGCTGAAGTCTCCTTCGGGTCAGAGAGGGAATCCCTACACGCTCAATCCAGCCAAACCGGCCCAGCTTGCTGTTCGCAAAATAAACGATCTCGACAACGTCGAGCATATCCTCACCAGGAATCCGGATCAGGGGAAATGGACGGTTTTTATCAGCGGGAAGAATGTTCCTCAGGGCCCGCAGAAGTTCGCTCTGATTGTGTCGACCGGGGATGGAAATGCGGAGACGGAGACCAAATCTGAAGGAAAAGTGTTTCTCCGTAAAGTCTATGCCCACAGTAATGCTGCCTTCGATCGGGAGGAGCAAAAACAATATGTCCATGGAGAGTCCATCTACTTTAAAACATCCTTTGCACTTCCGGAGAATGCGGATTGGGATACCTTTTACGGGACCGTGAGCATCCTCTGGAAGGTCCTTCATAAGGGCCGGACTATCTTCAAGACGAATACGGCGGCCTCTTCCCTCTCTGCGATTCCTAATGAGCAATCCTGGATATTCCGTATCGGACCCTATGCCATTCCCACCAGCATGGAACGGGGAGACTATGTGCTGAAGGTGCAACTCAGGCTTCACAATGGCATGACGCGGAATGGGTCTTACACCTTTAAAGTCATCTAACGTGGATCATTCATAAAAACCACTGACAGTCATTTTATCAAGAGACTGAATAACTTTTTGTCAGTGGTTATTACCTTTCAGGATCAATCACTCGGGGGTTTAAACCATTCCGGGCGCTGAACCGGAGATTTGTCACTGCCCTGTGCGTAATAACTCGTAAGGTCATACATCACTTCCAGAATTTTTTCCAGCTCTGCGAACCGCACGAGTTGAATCTCGTATGTAGGTTGGTGATAATCCTGTCACAGGAATTCCCGTCCCTTTCATAAAGATTCCGAGGCTTGGATTTCATGCGACGAATGGGAAAGAACGATTTACTTAAAAAAAATGGTGGGCGGTACTGGGATCGAACCAGTGACCCCCTGCTTGTAAGGCAGGTGCTCTGACCGCTGAGCTAACCGCCCAACTACTTATGGAGATAACTTATTTAATATCAACGAGTTGTATTTCTTGGTTTGGCCATCTTGACCAAAACATTAATTTCCGGCTCTTCCGTCAGCTGGAAATTTTCTCCGCCTGCAGCGCCAATAAAGCATAGTTTCTAAAGGTTTTTAAGTCAATCCTTTTTTAGGGCTTTGCTCTCCAAAATCTCTACGGCCTTTTTCATTCTATCGAAATCCGCGTGGACATATCTCAGCGTTGTCTCTACCTTGCTATGCCCGAGAATCTTCATAATATCAGCCAGGCCGACACCTTTTCCTAAGGCTTCTGAGACCATTATAGTGCTGGCCGTATGTCTAAGATTGTGAAATACGAAATCCGACACACCCGAATATTTCCTAAGCTTCCGTAAAACGTTTTTTGTGACGATACTTTGTCTTCCCCG
>JAFGNQ010000464.1 GCA_016926925.1 Candidatus Aminicenantota bacterium | reverse complement strand
ATCGCAGGGTACGCGATCTCTGTATTTTCAGCCGGCTCTGTCTCCAATGGCACAGAAGGCGACCAACCACTCGCTTCATTGAATACACTGCAGTAAACGCGCGCCGGAGCAGTTGGTGAGCTTTGCACCCAACATGCAAACAGATTCCCTGACGGTGTGACCGTGATAGCAGGTTGGTCGTACCACTGTCGATCCTCTTCAGAAACGATCAACGTACCCGGACTGAATGTTTGGCCTCCGTCGTTTGATGTCCGGTGATACAGATTCGTCGTGGCATTGTCTGAAGATGTATTGCTCAATTGACTGTAAATCACATCGACAATGCCGTTCGGCCGCACCGCTGCTTGTGCCCAAACCCAGCTTTCTGTGAGATCGGTCATTTTCACGAAACTCTCACCGCGATCCCTCGATACGGTCAACCTCAGGCCATCGTCCTTCAGCCGCTTGGCGGCTAAGTCGACCTCACCGGAGTTGTAGACCACATACACAGAGCCCCAAAACGGGCTGTCCGGATCATCATCGATAGCCGTCCAATTTTTGTCCTGGCGGCGTCCGCTCTCAAGCGAGGACTCGATGATAATAGGTTCACTGGGTCTCTTGTCCGGGCCGTCAATAGCGAACACGGCCAGGCCGAATTGAGTTCGAGGTCCTTCTACTTTATCCGGGGCTCCGAGGGGCCCTGACTTGCGCTTGAATGCCCTTCGAGCGGCCTTCTCTGTTGCGCTCATGGCCAAGGAGAGGAAGGAAAGCTTCCTCGAGAATCCTATGGTGTACAACTCAACGAATATGGTACGTCCATCGGAAAAGATGGCGACATTCGGATCAGCCGCGCCGTATTCTCCCTGAATCACGGATGGGAGCGTCATCCCTTCCCATGATGTACCGCCGTTGTGTGTCACCCAACGGAACATGTCGGTCCCGCCCATCCCGAACCGGATCCCATACTGCGCCATGACCTCGATGTGATTCGGATCGCTGGGATCGATAGCGATGTGCGGCTCGAAATTCTCTTGAAATCCTTCAGGCAGAGGCAAGGCGAGAATACCGTCGGCTATTCCGATATCCTTGCCGGCCTTTACGACTCGAGGAGGCAAGGCGAAGTAGAAGTAGGCGATCCAACCGCCAATGACAAAGATGATAAGCAAAGCCAAGACTCCGAAAACTTTCACGATACGCCGGACAGATTTTTTCATGATTTCAGTGATAATTATTTTGGATTTAGAAATGAGCTTATCACACAATAAAAGACACGGTCAACGGCCAGAAAAACTTGAAAAATGGGCATTGATATCTGTTGGGCTCATGATATTATCGAATGTGTTTGCCTATGGCACAGAGCTTCCTGCTAAGGATGCGAAAGTTATCGAAGCTGTAGGAATCCCTATTTTTCCAGGAGCGGCTTTCGCCATCGGAAATCGCGATGTCGGCTATCGTTTTGCGACTTCGAAGCTCCCTGCTGAAGCCGGAAAGTGGTATCTAGAGAAACTTCCAGACTGGGCTCTTTTTGAAGAGTACGGAGGCTGGATTTTATACAATGATCAGTGAGGTGCAGGGATGTCCGAAATAATGTTAAAAATCCAAGTCGCTGTTCAGGAAAACGAAAACCTCCGCCAATGGCATTCTCTGAAAAAGGATATGACGACAGAGATCGTCATCATGATCCCGAAGACTGAAGATTGGTTGGATCCTTCTTTGTCGTCTTCATCTTCACACCAAGCTGTGTCATAATACTCAGCGCATTAATTGACAGCCCGGATTTCCTAGGGAGGCCTTACAGTGAAAAGGTTAGTTATTCTTTGGGTGGCCATTGTTTTTGTATCTGAGATAACATTGGCCATGAAAGGATTTGATATGACAGAGAAAGATAAGCGCATCGATTACATTGAACTTCCGGTTGTGGATCTCTTGGAAGCCAAGCGTTTTTATGGAGATGTATTTGGTTGGAAGTTTGTCGATTATGGCCCTGATTATACGAGCTTCAATGATGGGAGGCTGGATGGTGGTTTTAGAAAAGAGCCGGATGTTGAGAGGGGAGGCCCGCTGATCATTATTTATTCCCTTAACCTGAAACTCATAAAGGAAAAAGTGAAATCAGCAGGCGGAACGATTGTTAAAGATATATTTGAATTTCCGGGAGGACGTCGTTTTCATTTTACCGATCCCAGCGGTAACGAATTAGCTATCTGGTCAGATAAATAGAATACTTATCTATTAAAGATGGTAGCTGAAATCGGCTTTTTTATGGGATCCACCCCTTAAAGGCATATTGAACAATCAGAGGACCATTTAGTCCTGCTCTCTCAGATAATTTTTGAGAAAGATCGTCCAGATTTACGTCTTTCTCCTGGATGAAAATATATTAGCAGTTTTTGTTGACTTAGCGTACGGAATAACGTACCGTATATATGGAGGCTGTTATGAGTGTGATAAAAGTAACCGATGCAAGATCCAAATTATACAGACTTATAGATGAAGTGGCCGCTTCGCACGAGCCCGTGTTGATATCGGGAAAACGTTCCAACGCTGTTCTCATATCGGAGGATGATTGGCGGGCCATTCAGGAAACTTTATATCTGGTTTCTATTCCCGGGATGAGAGAATCCATAAGAAAAGGCCTAAAAACACCGGTTGATGAGTGTGCAGAGGAAATCGATTGGTGAGCTGGAAAATCGTTTATACGAAACAAGCCCAGAAAGATGCGCGCAAATTAGCTCGGGCAGGATTAAAACCAAAAGCCGAAATACTTATAAAGATTCTGCGGGAAGATCCTTTCCGGAAAAATCCTTCTTGTGAAAAATTGGTTGGGGATCTTTCAGGAGCTTATTCCCGAAGAATTAATGTCCAGCACAGATTGATCTATCAAATTCTCGAGGAGGAAAAGACCGTTAAAGTCATTCGGATGTGGACACATTATGAATAAATTATCTCTGCCTTGATTTTCAGGCGGCATTAATAATCAACCATGCCGGCAAATAAATATCGCTGGATTATCTTGCTCATGGTCTATGTCTGTATGCTGGTTTATGCTTTCACCTTACAGTCTCTGCCGCCTGTTCTCACCTTGATCATCAAAGAATTGCGATTAACACATGCTCAGGCAGGATCGCTCATGAGCCTGTTCACGTTTCCAGCCATTTTCTTCGCGATCGGGGCCGGCTTGATTTCCGACCGGTGGGGTTCCCGTAAAGTCGGCCTGATTTCATTTTTGCTGGCGACAATGGGAACACTCTTACTTTTGCTGGGCAGGACTTTTCCTGTTGCCTGTTTGGGAAGGTTTCTAGCCGGAACCGGAGCCGTCATTATTTCCATTGTTGCCTCAAAAGCGCTTGCCCTGTGGTTTCAGGGTCGTGAACTGGGGACGGCCATGGGAATCTATAACACGGCCATGCCCGTCGGTACGATCATATGTTTTACGACTTTCGGCAAATTGGGAGAAAGCCTGGGCTGGAGGGCTCCCTTTTTCATAACCGCCTTCGTTTGTATTGCGGGATTGGCGGTTTTCCTTATTCTCTATAAGTCCGCCCCTGATCCTCTGCACGAAATGGATCGAAAAGAAGGAGAAATGGCCGGTTTGTTCTCCCGTTTGACCAATATCGGAATCCTGGTATGGCTGGCGGGTTTGTGCTGGCTCTGGTTCAATGCTGCGGTCATATCTTTTTCGACTTTTGCCCCGGATTTTTTCGTGTCCAGGGGAAAAAGCATCGAATACGCAGGCTTCCTCACCAGCCTGCTTATGTTGGGTTCATTGGTTCTAAGCCCTGTAATCGGCCGTGTCATCGATAAGCTCGGCCGCAACGAGATCTTCATCGGCGTCGGAGGATTGATTTTGATGTTTTCGCTTTTTCTCGTATCGAAGTCGACCCATTTTCTCTTTCCTATGACCATTATGGCGATTGCTGCCGGCCTTATCCCCACACCTGTCTTTTCTTATCTATCGAAAGTTTTGCCTCATCGGGATATGGGTTTGGGCTTCGGCATTCTCAACACGGTCAGCGGAGTAGGAATGTTTTTCGGTCCCTACGTATCCGGTTTTATCAGAGATAAGACAGGATCCTACGAGACAACGTTTTTGTTTTTAGCCCTGCTGTCCGTTTTGATACCGGTTACGGCGGTCATTTTAAGAATCAAGATGAAAAAGACTTAGTAAAACCGCTCGACTCATTGGAAGTGGAGGCTGATCCAATCTCTCCAGCGCCTCCATAAGTCGCGCTGATGGACCGGATCTCGCGGAAAGTGACCGTCCACCGGATACGCGATAAACTCCACAGGAACATCATTATCCTTGAGAGCATAATACAGCTTGTAGGATTGCGTAACGGTCACGCGGGGATCCCTTGTGTCGGACAGAATCAATGTCGGAGTCCTTATCCGGTGTGCGTAGGCGATGGGGGATTGGCGCCAGTAATTCTGGGCGTTGTCGTTGAGCCAGGGAGAACCTCCAAGTCCGAATCCCGCCCAGGTGTTCATGTCGGCCAGATTGTACCAGTCGAACCAGTCGGTGACGGCCGCACCGGCCACAGCAGCCTTCCAAACCTGGTAGTGGGCGGCCAGCCAGGCGGTCATGTAGCCGCCGTAAGACCAGCCTGAAACCGCCATCCGTGTCTCGTCGACGATCCCGCGCTTTTTGAGTGAAGAGATTCCTGCCATCACATCTTTGCCGGGCCCTTCGCCTGCGTCATTGATCACGGCGCTCTGAAATGCATCACCCTGGTTGTTGCTTCCCCGGTAATTCGGGCAGAAAACGATCCAGCCCTGGGCCGCCATCAACTGCTGGGTGAGAGAAAAGGCTTCGGTCGATGTCCCCATCGGTCCTCCGTGAATCATCAAAACCAGGGGGTATTTGCTGCCCGGCTCAAAACCTGGAGGCAAGATCACCACCCCGTTCTCGTCAAATCCGTCCGGTCCCTGCCAGTGGATGGTTTCCACTTTTCCCAATTTTCGGGAAGTGAGCTCTGCGTTGAAATCCGTCAACCGTCGAGGCAGACTGTTGACTGTATCCATCAGGTACACCTCGGGCGGCAGCAGCGGTTCCGCCGCAACGAATGCTATGTGTCCCTTGGAACTGACGCTGATTTCTCCTTGAGGGATTGCCTTCCCCAGGTTGAGCTTTTCCGGTTTGCCTTCGAGCGGCTGATGCCACACGCAAATGCGCGTAAGATCCGGCCCGCTCAAAAGCAGCGACCGGGAATCAGGCATCCAGACTCCTGAGAGGCT
>JAFGNQ010000463.1 GCA_016926925.1 Candidatus Aminicenantota bacterium | reverse complement strand
CTATTTTTTCATGTCTTTGTCAAAGCTAGTATATGCCGGTTCGAAATTAACCGCCCGCACGAATTCCAGTGATTCCTGCGCTCCGTATTCCCGGTCCATTCCGTTATCTTCCCATTCAACCGATAACGGCCCGGCGTAGTTGATGCGATTGAGCTCGCGGATGATTTCTTCAAAATTGACATCCCCATGGCCCAGAGACCGGAAATTCCAGCCCCGCCGCAGATCTCCAAAGGGAAGATGGGAGCCCAGAATTCCGGCCTTCCCATCCAGATTGACAGATACATCTTTCATATGAACATGGTAGATCCGATCGGCGAATTCCCGGATGAAAAGCTGCGGCTCTACACCCTGCCAGACAAGATGGCTGGGATCGAAATTCAATCCTAAAGCCGGGCGGTTATCAAATATCTCAAATAAACGGCGAGTGGTGTACACGTCAAAAGCGATCTCTGTGGGATGAACCTCCAGGGCAAATTTGACGCCGCAGCGGTCGAACTCATCCAGGATTGGAGACCAATATTTTTTAATGGTTTTAAAGCCATCCTGGACCATCTCCTCAGTCGTCGGCGGAAAAGAATACCAGAATTTCCAGATAGGAGATCCCATGAATCCATTGACCACTGTACAGCCCATTTTCTCTGCGGCGCGAGCGGTTGCTTTCATCTCTTCTATGGCCCAGGCACGCAGTTCATCGGGTTTTCCCTTTACCGCTTCGGGAGCAAAAGCATCCAAGCGGGAATCGTAAAGGTCTCCCACACACTGTCCCGCCAGATGAGCACCCAGCGCCCAGCATTTTAAATTGTGTTGTTCCAAGATTTCCTTTTTTTGCTGCACATAGGGCTTACCGGTTTCCGCTTTTGTCACTTCCATATGGTCTCCCCAGCAGGCAATCTCCAAACCATCATATCCCCATGCCTCGGCTTTACGGCATATCTCTTCGAAAGGAAGATCCGCCCACTGCCCGGAGAATAAAGTTACAGGTCTATTCAATTTTCCCTCCCTCTATCCAGAACTATTCATTGAGGCATCTTGTGTTTGGACCAACCTCGACGCGTGAATAGTCCAGGTAACTTCGATATATCGTGAATACGTGATCATATCCCAAATTTATAAATAATTCAGGCTGCCTGAATCATTCAGGCTAAAAATCGATCCAGATGGCTCCTTTCTTTGAGCTCTCTACACACTTTTCAATAAATTTGACCCCCTGGATTCCCTCCTCGATGCCCGGGAAGTCGCGGTCCTCTTCATCCAGCGGCTCCCCGGCTATCTTCTTGGCTAATGCAGTGATAAAAACTGAGTAAATATTGGCAAAAGCCTCAAAATATCCTTCCGGATGCCCGGAGGGAATTCTGGAAAGTCTCTGCGCTTGGGGTGATATCTGGTCCCGGCCCCGTGAAATCAATTCCGTCGGTTTATCAATATATGAAAACCTGCAGTGGTTGGGAGTTTCCTGGCACCATTCTACTCCAGCCTTAGATCCAAAGATCCTCACTCTGAAAGGATTATCATTCCCTACTGCGATCTGGGAACTCCAGTACAATCCCTTGGCTCCGTTGTCATATTCAAGCATTACAGAAGCATTATCATCCAGAGGCCGGGATGGAATTATATTATCCAACCGGGCACATAACGACTTTATTTTCAATCCAGTCAGATACGAGACCATATTTTCTATGTGACTGCCAATGTCTCCCACACAATTGGAAATCCCAGCAAGACAAGGATCAGTCCTCCAGGCTGCCTGCTTCTGTCCGGTTTCCTCCAGTTTAGTAGCCAGCCAATCCTGAGGATATTCTCCGTTAATAAAATGTATCTCTCCCAGCACACCATGAGCGATCATATCGCGGATATGCTTGATCATGGGATATCCCGTATAGGTATAGGTCACACAGAAAAAAAGGTCCTTATCCCGGCTCAATCTATCCAGCTCGCAGGCATCCTCGCTCCTGGTGGTTACCGGTTTATCACAGACTACATGAAATCCATTTTCTAAAGCCGCTCTAGCAATACCATAATGATATTTATTCGGCGTCACAATAATCACAAAATCTATCTTATCCTCTCTTTTGCTTTCTGCTTCCAACATCTCATTATAGCTTCTGTAAAGCCGGCCTTCATCCAAATCGAGCATTTTTCCCGTCACCAAAGTGTTTTTATAGTCCTGAGAAAAACATCCAGCCACAATCTCTGCTTTTCCATCCAGAGCAATGGACTTCCGGTGAACATCACCGATAAATGCTCCCTGTCCTCCACCAATCATCCCGTATTTCAATTTTTTTCCGGTATCAAGAGACTCCTGGCCTTCGATCATGATCTTACCTCCTCATCTAATCAAAAACTGGTCCGGTTTTATTCCTCGACGCGTAAATAATCCAGGCTCATATTCATTTCTCCAGAATATTTTTAATTTTCCCGACAGCCATTTCAGCCTCAGCCTTCAAGGCATTATCCTGGGATAAAAGCTCTGCCAGAGCCAGCGCCTCCCGGCAGGCAAACTGCGGCAGCAGACCCAGCACGGCAATTTTTTCTTCATTTCTCCGGGCGATCTTAACGGCTGCATTCAGATCTTTGACCGCGTCTTCCGGCATCCTGTATTTATCCATTTCAACCTGACGGATGAAGGCTTGTAGAGCCACAACATGAGAGGTCCTGTCATCAGTCCGGGAAGCGATTTGAAAAAGATCGTCTCTGGGTGAAGAATTGGGCCAATCCGCCAAGGCATAAACAACCGCTTTACTGAGGACCGGATCGTCATGGAACATATCCTTTCTCAGGACAGAAAGGGTGCTGTCGTCACCGATCTTTCCTAATACCCGGTACAGCCGGGCCTTCTCTTCCGGCTGCGCAACCTGAGATAATCTGGATACAACGATATCCCCTTGCCCGGATGGTGGCTGAATTTTTCTGGCAACCTGGGCCACAGTCAGGATCATTTCATTACCTTCTCTCTCTTCAGTAGTCATCATCAGAACATCGAGCAAACGAGGCAGATCATCGGGTTGGGCGATATCTTTAAGCGTCTTGATAGCCAGGAGACGGTCCGATGGATCAGGAGACTCAGCAATATCCATTAAAAATGTTTTCCCCGCATAAATGCGTCTTTCTCCGATACTCATGATATACTCGGCTTTAACCTCTGGGGACAGATCTTTTCCCATATGGTCCAAGATAACACTGTCGATATCTCCCCCGCTTAGATTCCAGAGATACTCCCGGGCAGCCTCCTGCTCTTCACCGCCGGCAGAAGCGGCCAGCCGGGCCAGCAGTTCTACAGATGAGGAATGATCTACCGGCTGATGATTGTAAGGTTCATTATGCCAGTAATCAAGAGCTGCCAAACGCATGGATTGATCCTCATGGTGTAAGCTTGCGGTTACTGCCGATAAGACTTCAGGCGATTTAAATTTGGCCAGGACCGAAATAAGATAAACATTATAGGGATAAGACAGTTTCGGAAGCAAGGCAATGAAAGGCTTGATCGAATCATAGTCGCAGCACTCCAGGATCATCTGGATGGCATAGAGATAAAGGGATTTTTCTTTTCCCTGCAGAATATTCCAGATGATCGTCCGTCCGGATGCCCCTGCAGACCTGATCTTTCCCGAAAGAGCTGCCCCCCTGAGAGAATCCCGGAGATCTCGATTAAAAATATCTCCATAAATCTTAGCAGCCGCCTCTTTATTTCCGGACGAAAAAGCACTTTCCGCACAGATCATGAGTGCTTCCGCAACCTGAGTCTGCAATCTGTTTTTGGTTTTATCCAAGGCAGCTCTGAGAATCCGCACGGCCTCCGGATTTCCGATCTCCGACAGAGCTTCTGCAGAAGCAGAAGCCAGATCCTCATCGGATCCGAACAGCCTTTGTTCAAGAACAGGGGCCGCTGCTTCGACTTTTCTTTTCCCCAGCGAAGATATGATACCAAGTTGAATCTTCTTGCCGCTTGTTTCCAAGAAATCCATCAGGGCCTTATCTGCTTCCGCTCCCGGGATCTTTTCCAGAGTGTAGCGGGCCGGATCTGCCGTGTTTTCCTCAGACAGCATTTTCTTCAAAACCGGCACACTGGCTGCGCTTCCAAAAACACGAAGCTGGCGGCAGACCTCCATTTTTGCAGCTGCTGTAGCCTCTGAATCCAGAAAAGCCATCAATTCAGCCTCACAGGCATCCCTGTATTCAGGTAAAAAACGGTGCTTCCTGAGGAAATCGTGCATGCGGAGAACCAGATCATCGTTTTGGCCCTGCTGATATTCTTTTAGAGCCGTTAAAACCGACTTTAACTCATCAATGGGACTCGCAGCATCTTGACTTGAAATATCGATGTTGATGAGAATTAAAAGACAAACCAAACATCCCGTAAACCGCCAAACTGTTTTTATTCGATGTGTATTTGTATGTATCATTCTTTCACCTCATCTTACCCACGGACTCCGGTGGGAGCGGCTGAGAAGCCGGTCGGCCTCAGGATCATTCAGGATCGTTTCCGTATCTGGATTAAAAGAGATCTTCCGGCCCAGCTCAATGGCAATCACTCCCAGGTGACCGACGCTTGCCGACCTGTGGGCCACTTCTGCCGGAGTAATGGTGGGCCTGCGGGTCTTGACACAATCCAGGAAATTCTGATAGTGATCCCGGCTCTTATACAGTTTTATCTCATCAGGAGAAATAAACTCGTTAAGTACCGAGGGAGGATCCGCTTCTAGGCCGCCGCGGTCACACCAGATCCAGCCGTACTCACCGATCCACTTGGTCCCGCTGCGGATCTCAGGATATCCCCCGGCAACCTTCATGGAGGTACCATCCATATATTTAACCTTCAAATAAAAACGGGTAGGACTGTTCCACACACCCTCCCGGGTATATTCTCCTGTACCTTCGACCCATAACGGGCCGGTACAATCAAAGCCCATGCCCCAATGGGCAATATCCACATGGTG
>JAFGNQ010000462.1 GCA_016926925.1 Candidatus Aminicenantota bacterium | reverse complement strand
TTTGTCAATCCTAAATATAGGTAAAATATTAACTTAGCCTTATTTTGGAGGGCTTTGGAGATATAGTCCGGGGCCCTGCTCGCGAACGGTGTCGATATCCGGAAAATCGGTGATAGTCACAGCCTTTTCCGGCAGAATGTCTTCGAGGCCGGCCAGAAGGGCTTTCACAGAGGATAGATGACGAAAAACTCTCTCTTTAAGAGGGATTCCTTGCTCGTCAAAGGGAACGAACAGGAGCCCGAGTTTAGAGGCTTTGAGGTAATTCCGGTCCTTTCCTTCCACGATGAGTGAGGCGGAGGGTTTCCCTTTGAGTCTGCCATGGGAAACATTTGCCGTTTCCAATAGGACTGCCAAGGTGTAGGAGTGATCGCCCCACTCCCTATGGCTCAAGCCGCGAAGACCGGGTGGAGAAGCCTCGAGACGAAGATCCACACCCTGGACTTGGAGGTCCATACTCGCTATGGCGGCCAACTCTGCAGTGTTCTCATGAAAGACCATAGCATTCACCACGGGATATTCAGGTGCCGCTTCATGAAGATCAATAGCCAAGTCGATCTTTTCTTTTTGGATGAGTTCCATGATGCCGAAGGCAATTTTTTCGGTTAGATGGCCATGCGCCTTACCCGGGTAGCTACGGTTGAGGTTTCGAACTTCAGCTCCGGAGAGTTTTTGTCCGGCTGCGTTGATAAATAGAGTGGGATCGGGCCATTGATGAACAGGGTTTGTCAGGCGGGAGCCGAAACGAAACCGTCTGCTCTTACCTTCTGTCCGTAGTGAAAAATATTGTGGATTTCCCTCATGGGGATCATTGTGAGTGAAACCGCTGATGTTAGCCTGGGGAAGGATAAAAATTTTGCCCCTCTTTACATTGATATTTTCCAGGAGCACTACCGTGGTGATAAAACCTGCAGGTTCGTTGGGGTGTGTTCCTCCTAGGATTAGAATATTCCCGCCTTCCTCCCGTCCTTGAAACAGGTATACGGTGGTATCTCCCTGGGTTTTTTTTAAGGCGGGAAAGTATTCACTGAGCAATTTTTTGGATGTGAGCCCTGTACTTGGGAAGAACACATCGGGATGGTGCATGTTTAGGAATTGGCGTCCCGTGAAGAAGGAAATTCCTGCGGACATACCCAGAATCAATATTCCTGTTATTCTGTGTTTCAGCATTCACGACTCCGTTTGAGTTCATGCTGCATGCAATGCGCTTCGATTCCTCCCTGTTATTTGACTAAAAAAAGCCTGAGCAGGAACATGATGAGGACCATGGCCGTACTCACCCGGATCCAAAATTTTCGCTCATGGATGAGAAACCAGATTAGGTGAACGGTCAGGAATAAAACAATTGCTTGGTATATGATCGCCAACATTTTTCAGAGCACCCATTTTTCTATTACCGGAGACAGGATGAGTATTCCTATCCCCATTGCCAACTCAAACAAGGCGGGTATGATGCAGTACCGAAGTACCTTGAAATAGTTTTTTTCTCCGACGACTTGGGCAGCGAATATTCCGGCCAGAGCCGTGGGCGGCATCAAGTCCCCGAGTCCGGCGACAGCGGATAGGGCTGCCGAAGTGAGTATGGCGTTCTTATCAATCAGCGCCAAAATAAAGGGCACACCAAGGATTGAAGCCGAGCCGTATGCAGACACGGCTCCGAAGAGAGGCATACTGAGAGATATTCCGAGATAAAGAAGAATCGGCGGCAGCGATAGGAAGGACATCACGGTCCATCCTCTTCCGCCCGTCAAGGTCATGACTTGGATGAACATTCCCACTCCCGCCAGTATGCACAGAATCGGCATGGCGTCTTTTACGGCTTCCTGGGTTACTTTAAAAAAATTGAAAGGACGTCCGCAAACGAGGCCGACCAGGGAACCGAGAAGAAATACGGCGGGAATTCCGATGTCCGGGATAGGGGAGCGGCCCAGGCTCTGGGAGATCATCAACAGCAGGACGATGAACAGCGGGAGGTAGAGGCGTATGCCGTATCTTTTGGCGAGGGATTCCGGGAGTAAGGCTGTCATCGCCTCTCGATCGAGGATTTGAATGTCCCGGTAACCGAGCCAGAGCGAGATGCCAATCGCCAGAGGAATCACGATGATCAAGAGGGGAATAGTCAGCCCGATATAGGGCATATCCACTCCGCTTCCCATGATCATTACGAGAATGTTGACCGGTGGGGCAAGCATGCCCAATATCCCTCCCATTGCGATGAGGGCGGCGGCTTTGAGCTTAGAGAGACCGAGCTTGATCAGCACTGGAGCGACGAGAGCCCCTGTGCTGAGGACGGCTGCAGTGGATGATCCGGTGATCATTCCAGGAAACATGATGATGAACATGACCGTGAGCAGGAGTGGGATTTTTTTCTTATAGAATGTCTTTAAGAGAAGGGCTGTTATGGTGTCGAGGATTCCGGAGGCTTGGAGAACCTTCATGAAGATCATGGCCGCAACGATGATGAGGATGGTGTCGAAGTAACCGAAACTTCCCTCGATGAGATGCCGGAGTGCCAATCCTTCACCGCCCAGGAGAGCGCCGCTGAAGGCCGCAAACATGAGGGCGACTCCGATGGGAAGTTTCAAGCCCATGGCGAGGAGGGCGAAAAGGGCGACCATGCCCAGGAAGAGGATGTAATCAGGCATTGCGTTCTAACAGTGCTGAACCGGATATCAAGTAGGGATCAGCGGTTTTTTGTCTCCGAAGCGTTTTCAAGGCCGATAAATTTCTCCCGGTATTTTTTCGACCCATACGCAAAACCGGCATATCAGTTGAAGGCGTTCTTGAAAGGTGTGAGGGCGTCTGCCGTCCTATCGACTTCTACCAGGGGGATGTTATGTTTTGTGCAGATTATGCTGAAAATACCGTCCTTATTCCCGGACTTCACGATGATAGCCATCTGTCCGGAGGGAAGGAATTCTTCGATAAGCTGATCGGTCAATTGCCCCCTCCTTGCCTCTCCCCCCAGGTGCATACAGAGGATAGGGATGTTTTGATTCTGCGCCGCTGTTATGAGAAGTTTTACCCTCTCCTTTTCTTGTGCCGCGTCGATTCCGGCTGCGCCCAGGCCCTTTAAACTTGCTCCCAAAACCAGTACCAGGGTTTTTCTCCCCTGCAAATCCGAGGGCCCGGCGGTTTTTACAACAGAGGCATCGAGCCCGGCTCTTTTTGCTAGAACAGAGGCGAGTTGAACCTCCGCGCTTTGACCGGAAGAAGTGATCAAAAGCGGCTGATCGAATTTGGATAAATCTGCTCCCCCGGCTCCTGAGAACCAAGCCAGAAGCAGGGAAAGAACGATTGGGAAAAAAATTGTTTTACTCATCTTAACCATGAAACGATCCTTTCATCAGTACCCGGCTCCGCAGCCGTCCCTTCGGGAATCCGCTCCTCCGAGCAGGGTTTGTCGGTGCCGGAGAATCATTATAGCCTGAGCACCTCCGAAATAGGTGTCGTAGGCATCCCGTATTTCCATTTCGTGACCCAGTTCTTTGAGGCGATCGATAACGGACTGCGGGATTCGCGATTCCAGGGCGAGTTCCCCCGCCTCACCCTGGGTGGAATAGGAAAAGAACCTCGGAGCTTCGATGGCTTCATCCACGTTCATCCCGAACTCTATCACGTTGAGTATTATCTGCAAGAGGGATGTGAATATTCTTGTTCCTCCCGGAGAACCCAGAACCAAAAAAGGCGTGTCGTCCTTGAACAAGATCAGGGGTCCTTGCGAACTCAGTGGGCGCTTGTCGGGTCCCGGGGCATTCGGCGATGTGATCACTGGAGAGAAATCGTCCATTTCGTTGTTCAACAGGAATCCTGTTCCATCGGGAATGATTCCCGAGCCGAAAAAATAGTTTATGGTTTGAGTCAGCGAGACGATATTTCCTTCCTCATCCGTGACGCAGAGATGTGTCGTATTCTCCGTTTCGTTTTCTCTTGTGTCGAAATCTCCGTAGGGGTATTCTCCGAGGACACGGTCCTCTTTTATAACGGAAGCGATACGGGCAGCATAATTTTTGGATGTGAGGCCGGTGGCCGGGATGTCGACAAAAACGGGATCTCCAAGATAGCGGGAGCGATCGGCGAAGATGAAGCGAAAGGCTTCGCTCAGATGGTGGATGTAAGGCACGGAATTTTGCCCCCATTCTTTGACAGGCCAATTTTCGATGATGTTCAGGAGCTGGATGATATGAAGCCCCCCGGACGCAGGAGATTCGGGGCTGTAGAGTGTGAAGTTTTTGTATGTCCCCAAGATGGGGACATGCTCTACTGCCGCATATCCCGCTAAATCCTCGACTGTCATGATGCCGCCTTTCGCTTGCACAGCAGTAATGATTTTTTGCGCCAATTCTCCCCTGTAAAAAACATCCGTCCCCTGGGACGCGATGAGCCGGAATGTGGTGGCAAGCTCGGGATTTTTCAAGATCTCCCCCTCTTCAAACGGGAAACCGTTGTTGAGGTAACAGGAGGACTCGCCGGACAAAAGAACCAGCTTTTCATATTCATCTTTATTGATTTTACTGAAGGTGCTGCTGACCGGGAAACCTTTTTCGGAGATGTCTATTCCTCTTTCCATCACCTCGCCGAGAGTTTTCGTGCCGTATTTTTGAAGAGCATAGGACCAGCCGGCCAAGGCTCCGGGAACGGCAACAGCCAGGCCGTGGGCGCTCCTCCAAATTTCATTTGTTTCACCATCTTCGATGAACATTTCAGGCGATGCCTTCGAAGGGGCCTTTTCTCTGAAGTTGATCGCCGTTACTCTATTTTCGTCGGCCAGGTAGATCACCATGAATCCACCCCCTCCTATCCCCGAGGCAAAAGGCTCGGCGGCATTCAGAGCGAAGGCAGTGGCGATGGCGGCATCGACGGCATTCCCTCCTTTTCTCAGGATCTCTCTTCCCGCTTCCGCCGCCAAAGGATGAGCGGCGACGACCATTCCTTTGTGTCCGATAAAATTGAAAGGCTGGTGTCGGTCGCGAGGAAGGGAAGTTGCTTTCTCCCCGCCTTTACAGCAGGCAAGGACCAAAGCGAAACAAAAAGCCAGCGTCGTTAGAATGACGATCCGGCTCTCAAGGAGATGGTTCTGAGCTGCTCTCATTTTGTTCCTCTTCAAGGAGTTTTGATATTTCCTCTTGCGAAGGAAGGTCTTTGAGGCTGTCCAAGCCGAAGTAGGTGAGAAATCTTTCCGATGTCCTGTATATCAGCGGTTTTCCTGGAGCTTTTTTCCTGCCGACAATTTTCACTAATTTTTTTTGGAGCAAAGTTTTTAGAGAGTACGATGCATCCAATCCTCTATAGGCGCAGATTTCCGCCAGGGTGATGGGCTGATGGTAGGCGACGGTGGAGAGGGTTTCAAGGGCAGAGGGTGACAGCTTGTTTTTTTTGCTGACGCGAAGCAATCTACGGACCCATGAATCGTGCTGGGAATTGGTGGAGAAGATATAACCGCCAGCCGTTTTTTCAATCTTTATGCCACGCTCGTTCGAGGAATACTCTTCCGCCAACTTGTTAATTGCGGTCTCGATCTCCTGCTCCGAAAATTCGGTTAGGACGCTCCGAATCTTGTCGGGCGTCAAAGGCTCCGTAGATATGAAGAGCAGGGATTCCATAATATTTTTGGGGTTAGGATTCATGATTTTCTCTCTCTGCGCAGCCAGACCTTTATCTCTTGAAAAAGCCTTTCCTGAACCGCGATGACAACTCTGGCTTTAATGAGTTCGAGAAGGCAAAAAAAGGCGACAAGAGCCTCCGCGATCGTTGACTGGCTCTCAAAATATTCAAAAAAATCCAAAAACGCATTTTCCTCAAGAATAGACAGAATCTCTTTCATTTTTTCCTCGAGAGAATGCTCTTTGCCTTTGATGATTTGAACGTTTTCCTTCTCTCTCCTCTTCAGCAATAGAAAAAATGATTCCGCAAGGCTGAACAGCGAGACCTCCGTCAGTTCCGTGTCTTCATCTTCGACAATATGAGGAGGGGAGATTCGCGTCCACTTAGGGATCTCTTCATTCTCTCTTTCGCGAAGGAGGGTGCATGCAGCCCTGATTTTTTGGTATTCCAAAAGCCGGTTCACCAATACCTGTCTGGGGTCCTGATCTTCTACCAGGGAAGCCTCTCGGGGCAAAAGCATCTGGGATTTGATGTGGATGAGAAGAGCCGCTATGAGCAAAAATTCGGCTTCGCGCTCCAGGTTGATCCGCTCTTTTTTCTCTAGGTAGGAAAGGTATTCCCGGGTGATAACAGCGATGGGGATGTCTTGGATGTCGATCTTTTTCTTGCGAATCAGGAAAAGGAGAAGATCGAGAGGTCCTTGGAAGACTTCCAGATTAACTTGATAGTCTTTGGGTGCATCCATCTGGATTTCGAAAAGCATAGTGAGTCTTACAAACCAATGGCCGCCCTGACCTCCTCCATCGTTTTCTGAGCCGTCTGCAACGCTTTCTGCCTTCCTTTTTCCAAAGTGGACCAAACCAGGTCGGGGTTTTCTTCGAATTTCTTTCTTTTTTCCCAGAAAGGAGCGAGAAGTTCAATCAATTTTTCTATGACCACGGACTTGCATTCCAGGCATCCGATACCAGCCGTGCGGCAGCCTTTGGCCAGTTCTTCCCGTTTTTCTTGAGAAATAAACGCCTTGTGAAGTGTGAAGGCCGGGCAGTCATCAGGCTCTCCCGGGTCTTGGCGGCGCTTGCGCCGGATATCGGTCATCATGGGTTGAATTTTTTCCCGAATGATTTCCGGAGAGTCTTTCAGATAAATGGAATTTCCGAACGATTTGCTCATCTTCCGACCATCCGTTCCTGCAAGCTTGGGGACTTCGGTGAGAAGGATCTGAGGCTCGGGAAATATTTCTCCATACAGCCTGTTGAACCGTCGTGTGATCTCACGTGCCAGCTCAAGGTGATAGGCCTGATCTTCCCCAACAGGCACAACTTCTCCTTTGTAGAGGATGATGTCGGCCGTTTGAAGGACAGGATATCCTAAAAATCCGTAGGTATTGACGTCTTTGTCTTTCAATTCTCTCTTCATTTCCTTAAACGTCGGTACTCTCTCCAGCCAGGGGAGCGGCACAATCATGGATAGCAGAAGATGGAGCTCCGCATGCTCTTTGACGTCGGATTGCACAAAAATCACGCTTTTTTTAGGATCTAAACCTATGCTCAACCAATCCGCAGCGACTTCGAAGGTGTATTGCTTGATCATTTTTGAGTTCACATATTCGGAGCTGTAGGCATGCCAGGAGACGATGGAATAGTAGCATTGGTATTCTTCTTGGAGTTTGATCCAGTTGCGGAGAGCGCCGGCCAAGTGGCCCAGATGACAAGCGCCTGTCGGCCGCAATCCGCTGAAGACGACTTTTTTTGCTTTTGTGCTCATTGTTCCTTTCTAGAAAATAAAGAGATTCACGAAACCCATGATAATGCCCAAAATCTTCCCGATGATACCGGTCATGATCAATAGAATGAGAATGATAAAACCGTATGGTCTTAACTGCTCGTATTTCTCTGCCGCTTCCGGCGGGAGCAATCCCATCAGAACGCCGCTTCCGTCCAGCGGAGGGATCGGGATCAGGTTGAATACGGCCAGGATCACGTTAATCAAAATCGTGTAGTAGAGAATCAGAAAAAGGCCGGACCCCAGGCTTGATAAAGCCCCTCTTCCTAAAGTGAGGCCGGGATTCCCGACCTTGAGCAATTGGATAGCTAAAAAAGCGATAAGCGCTACGGAAAAGTTAGAGATGGGGCCTGCAGCCGATATCAATAGATTGTCCCGCCTAGGATTCTTCAGGTTGTAAGGATTCACAGGAACGGGTTTTGCCCAACCGAATGGAGGCGCGCCCATGATGACGAGTATCAACGGCAGCAGGACCGTGCCGACCGGATCGATATGGGCTATGGGATTCAAAGTGATTCTTCCCAGGGCATGGGCTGTTGGATCGCCCATTTTATAGGCGGCCCAGCCATGGGATGCTTCGTGAATTGTGATGGCGAAGAGCACCACGAACAGGCTGATGATTATCTGTGCGATATCCATTTTTAACCAGAGGTATTTATAGCATATCCCCATGTGTACGTAAAGTGCAAAACTTGGACGGCGGTCCTTCGTCCCTGAATCTCCATTTCCGCAATCTCGGAAGTCATCAGGGGGGAGGAGTTCGAACCGGTTGGATATTGCCGTACAACTTCTTCATCGAAGAGATCACGCTCTCTTACTCGCGAAATCGTTAGATCTTTTTTAAATGGAAAGAGAGGCTCTGCCGGCTCGGTGCTCTTCAGGCAGCGTCTCTCTTTTTCTTTGGTGGCCTAAGATTGTGAGTGAATCAGCTGTTGAGAATTTTTTCGACTTCTTCTTTGTCGATATCGGTAACCAAGGGGATATTGCTGATCCGGGAAGCTTCCTCTGTCAGTGCGGCGATATCGTCTCTCGTGATGTAAGATAGATCGAATTTTCTGTTCCCGGCCATAAACTGTTTGAGGCCTTGAGCGAGTCTTTCGAAGTATCCGAATAGTCCCATCCCTCCGGTTGGGTATTTCTTGAACTGATCACCCAATTTTTTCTTGAGCTCGGGCGCGGTGACGAAAATCTCTTCGGCCGAATTTCCAAATCGTTCTACGTACACGGGAATCTGATCTTCCGCAATACGTTTTCCAATCGTTTTTCCCACCATAGTGGCGGCCATAGGACCTCGGGCCATACCGATGAGCTTAAAATAGGGAGCACCCAATGCAAGGGCTTTATAGATTTGGTCCTCGAACGTGATGCCGCCGGCTGCTGCGATGTCGGGGATAAATTCTCCTTTTTCATCGAGCTTTTTAAGGTATTGATACAGGAGAGACCATAATTCCACACTGGGGATACCCCATTCATTCATCATACGCCAGGGGCTCATTCCTGTTCCCCCGCCGGCTCCATCGACGGTCAGGAGGTCCAGTTTAGCCTTAGAGGCATATTTGACGGCACGGGCTAAATCCACCGGCCTGTAGGCTCCGGTCTTGAGGAAGACGTATTTGGCTCCAGCCTTCCTGAGCTCTTCAACTCTCTGCATGAAGGTTTCCTCTTCCACCATACCTAACCGTGAGTGTCTCTCGAATTCTTTAAAGCTACCTCTCTCGAACGCCTGGATGATATCGGGATCATGGGGATCCGGAAGGACGATGTAGCCTCTCTTCTTGAGCTCTTGAGCTTTAACCAGGCTTTTGATCTTGACCTCGCCTCCGATATCCTTAGCTCCTTGGCCCCATTTCAACTCGACGGCCTCAACTCCCAGTTTCTCGATCACATATTCCTGCACGCCGAGTCTTGTGTCTTCCACATTAGCCTGAACGGCTACGGTTCCGTAACCTTTCTCTTGCCACTTTTTGTAGAAGTTGATTCTGTTTTCCATGTCGAGAGAGCGAACCACGCGTCCGTTTTTGATCTCAGATTCGCTGTCCATTCCACACACGTTTTCCCCGACTGTGAGGATGACCCCGGCAACGGCGGCGCCTGCTGCCAAGCCTTCCCAATTCTGTTTGGCAACGTTGGTCGATCCCATTCCGGAGATGACGAAAGGAACTTTGAGCTTGATTCCTTTGTCGTGCCCGATTGCGGTCTCGATAGTGACTTTTGGAAAGGTCGCCTTATCTGAATCGGCTTCACATCCGTGGGCTCCCGCTGCTGTCCCCAAAATCGTGAAATCGGATAGATCGACGGGGTACTCCTTTTCTGACGCTGCGGTAATTATGCCAAAGGGTTGGGGATAAAGAACTTCGTGTCCTCGGTATGCCGATTTTCCGATTTCGCACATTCCGATACATCCGTCGACGCAGGTGACGCACATCCCGCTAAAGGGGCTTATAGAGCCTTCGGTTCTGTTCTTTGTTAATGTGGCTGCACTTCTGTTGAGTTTTGTATAAGACATCTCGTTTTCCTCCTTATGGACTCATGTAATAATCTTTTATAAAGGCGGACTTAACAGGCATCGTGCTATTCCTGTTTGCCGCTCTCAGTCTGTTTTATTTCGCCCTTTTCTTCAGGGCTTTCTCTGATGCATGTCCCACACCGGCCCGCATCGTACATCCAGCACTGGAGTTCGTCGTAGACATCGAGGCATGTCGGGTCCATTGTAAGACAGGCATTGCATACCGTAGTGTCCGCGTCCGGACCCTGACACCTCAACTGACATACAGGGCAAACATGGATGCACCCCCCGCACAGGCGACATGCCTCAGACCGGATATCGAAAGGGGTGGAAATTTTTTTCTTATATCCCCTGTTTTGAAAACCTATAGCTTTGCCGTCCATCTGTTCGGAACACATACGAACACACAGACCACAGAGAATGCATTCTTTGTTTATGGGTATGAACCTGACCTTTTTCACGCCGAATTTTGAGGCCAGGTCTTGAATGGTTTTCGATCCTGGAGCGATGGAGAGCATAAGCTCGATCATCATTCTTCTCGCTTCAAGCACTTTCTTTGTGTCTGTTCTCACGGTCAGGCCTTCCTCTGCCGGATAAGTACAGGAACTCACGAGCTTCGTATTCGGCTCTTCCCCGATTTCCACCAAACAAAGACGGCAACCCCCATAAGGGCTCAGGCCTTCTTTATAACAAAGTGTCGGAATCTCCAGGCCGTAAAACTTACATGCCTCAAGAACAGTCCAACCCTCTTCGGCCTTAACTTCCAAATTGTTGATTATCATATTTATCATTATTTTTGTCCTATTGCTTTTTTCCCATCCTCAGTTTCAAGTTCACACCTTAGGCATCGTCGTGCTTCTTTCACCGCCATATCCTCGGTGAATCCCAACTCCACTTCTTTGAAATTTTTTCGACGGTCATTTATAGGGAGCCGGTGCATTTCAGGCCGGCTGGCATGTTCGAGCTCTTCTTCAGTCAACTGCACAGGCGGGATGTACGCAGACGGCCGGCATAGCTTATAGTCGGGTTCTATGGGTACTCCTCGGAGGTGTTTATCAATGAATTCCGCGGCTCTTTTGCCTGCTCCAATAGCCTTGACGACACTGCTCGGCCCGGTGGCTACATCTCCACCTGCGAAAACTCCCTCACGGCTGGTCCTGCAGGTCTCTTCATCGGTGATGATCGTGTCCCATTTAGAGACCTTTATGTCATCTTCTTCATCGATGAAAGTAATGTCGGGCCGCTCTCCGATAGCAGGAATAATAGTGTCGATTTTTAATAAAAACCCGGAGTCATCTACGGGGATGGGACGCTGCCTTCCACTCTCATCCACATCCCCTAATTTCATTTTTATGCATTCGACTCCGGCAACTTTTCCATTCTCTGTAAGAATTTTTGTGGGCGCTGTAAGATACTGAATCTCGACTCCCTCCTCAAGCGCACTTTCAATTTCCTCTTCGTACGCGGGCATTTCTTTTCGGGTTCGCCTGTAGAGAATGGTGACCTTTTTTGTGTTTTCATTCCGGATGGCAACTCGGGCTGCATCGATAGCCGCATTGCCACCGCCAATGACTGCAACGTTTTCACCGAGTGCCACTGCTTTTCCAAGATTGACTTGGGTTAAGAGTTTCATAGCCGGAATGACACCTTCCGCAGATTCTCCGGGGATTGCGAGTTTCATGGATTTATGCGCTCCCGTGGCTATGAAGACAGCTTTGAAACCGCTCTGGAAGAGGCCGCTGAGCGTTACGTCTCTCCCAACCGTTGTATTTATTTGCAGTTTGACGCCGGCTTCCAGAATATACTCGATATCGGACTTCAAGATAGCTTTGGGAAGCCTGTGTTCTGGTATCCCGATTGCCAGCATCCCGCCAGCTACTGGCTGGGATTCAAAGATGGTCACGTCATAGCCAGACATATTTAGTTTGTGTGCGGCGGACAGCCCGGCGGGTCCTGATCCGACCACAGCTACCTTAATGTTTTTCCTTTTAGCTGTTTGGGGGGGCTCCTTATCGATGCCGTTTTGGTTTGCCCAATCCATGATAAATCTTTTAAGGGCTCGAATGGCAATAGGCTCACCAAACTCTCCCGCTCGACAGACAGATTCGCATTGGTGGTCACAAACTCGACCGCAGATTGAGGGCAGTGGATTGTCTTTTATGATGATGCGATATGCTTCTTCGTAACGGCGTTGGGCAATCAATGCAATGTAAACTGAAGCCTCTTGATCCGTCGGACATATATAATGGCAAGGCGCTGAAACTATTTCCTTGCAGACCATCGCAGGACATCGCTTTTTATAGATGTGTTCCTTGTATTCGTCTCTAAAATACCTAAGCGTGGAGAGAACCGGATTAGATGCCGTTTGTCCCAATCCGCACATAGATGCGTTTTTCACTGCGTGGGCAAGTTCTTCAAGAAGATCCAAATTTTCTTGCTTCCCTTTACCTTGAGTGATATCGGAAACTATCTCCCACATACGTTGCGTCCCCTCCCGGCAGGAGAGGCATTTTCCACAGGATTCATCGCGTAGGAAATTCAAGAAGTATTTGGCGATATCCACCATACAAGTGGATTCATCCATGATAATCATCCCGCCAGAGCCCATGATAGACCCGGCTTCAGCCAGGCTTTCATAATCTATGGGCAAATCTAATCTATCCGCAGGCAGGCATCCGCCAGAAGGCCCACCGGTCTGGACAGCCTTGAATTTTTTTCCTCCTGGAATTCCTCCTCCAATGTCAAAAATCACTTCCCTCAGGGATATGCCCATGGGAACCTCAACCAAGCCTGTGTTGTTTATTTTACCCACCAACGAAAATATCTTGGTTCCTTTGCTTCCTTTCGTGCCGATTTGTGAGAACCAATCGGCGCCTTTTTCGATTATGATGGCGATATTTCCCCACGTTTCGACATTGTTGATATTTGTTGGCTTTTTCCAAAGACCTTTTACTGATGGGAAGGGAGGTCTTTGTCTTGGCTCTCCGACTTTGCCTTCAACGGATGCAATCAGGGCTGTTTCTTCACCGCAGACAAAGGCTCCTGCTCCTTTGGCGATATAAACCTGAAAACTGAAATTTGTTCCGAGAATTTGGTCGCCAAGTATACCCAATGTATTCGCATCTTTGATGGCTTTGGTTATATGCTTTACCGCCAGAGGATATTCATCCCGAATATAGATGTAGCCTTTCTTTGCGCCGATAGCATAAGCCCCGATGATCATTCCCTCCAGAACCCTGTGAGGATTTCCTTCAAGCAGGCTTCTGTCCATGTAGGCACCGGGATCTCCTTCGTCTGCGTTGCAAATGATGTATTTTGTGTCGCTTTTCGCACTCCGGGTGAATTTCCACTTTTTTCCGGTAGGAAAGCCGGCGCCGCCTCTTCCTCTCAAGCCTGAAGCGATGACCATGTCGATCACCTGGTCGGGTGATATGCTTTCGAGTACTTTGGCCAAAGAGAGGTAGCCTCCGATGGCGAGATAGTCGTTCAAGTTCATTGGATCGATCAGCGCGTTGTCGCCCAGTACAATGCGTTGCTGTTTGGAATAAAAACTGATTTCCTTTTCGTTGACAGCGGTTTTGTCGGTTGCCGGATCCAAATACAAGAGTCTGTCAAGGATCTTGTTTTTGAGAACGGTCTCGCTGATGATTTCCGATGCATCTTTGGATTGCACATGCTGGTAGAAATACTGCTGGGGGTAAAGGATGATGTTGGGTTCCGCTTCGCAAAAGCCGTGACAACCCGTCACTTTTACCTTGACGCGGTCGCCAAGCTTCTCGTTTTTTATGACTTTTTCCAGGGCTTCGATGACCTGCAGTGAGCCCCGAGCCTGACCGCAAGTCCCTGATGAGACCGTGAGGATGGCTTTCTCCTCCGATTCATTAAGCGCTATTTGTTCTTGTACGGCTCTTCTTAAGCCCTCGATGGAATTAATTTTCTTTTTGCTCATTTTTAGTCTCTTTTTTTCTGTACTTTTTGACTATAGGTCCCACTTTTCGGCTTGTAGTCTGGGCGTAGTAGTCACCGTCGACCACAACCACGGGGCCAATCGCACAGCATCCAAGGCAGGCGACTGTTTCCAGGCTCCACTTGCCGTCTTCGGTTGTGTGACCGGATTCGATCCCCAATTCCTTCTCGAAGATCTCAAGAATTTTGGGGCCGCCACGGACATGACAGGCAGTGCCCAGGCAGACTGTTGCGACGTGCTCTCCTTTTGGTTCAAGGCTAAACGCACTGTAAAATGTGGCCACACCGATGATGTCGATCATCGGGACTTTTAAGGTTTGAGACACGATATTTAAAGCTTTTTGTGGGAGATAATTGAACTCTTTTTGGATGTCCTGGAGAATGGCGATAAGGGCTTTTCTTTCACAACTGTGTTTGTCAATGAGGGATTTGACCTTGTTTGTCTCGATTATCACAGGTTTTCCTCCATCCTAATTTATTTGGGAAAATGCGGGATGTTTATGATTCGCACATCACGAGTAAACGCTCAGATGAGTTCGAGATTCAGACAAGGGATTTCCAAATAAAGAAAAAGGCAGAAAACAGGAAAGATCCAGACTGTTTATTTCGTGATGAGCTGATTATGATTTCTCCTGATATTGAAATATTAAACTTTGTTATGAAAATGATATAAAAAATTATGTATTTATGTTGAATGACACTCATTTATAGCAGATAGCTTTTTTTAATGTCAAGAAATTTATGCACTTTGTGGATGTCCGTTTGATTAAGCTCGGATAATTCATGAGACGAAGAGCCTGCAACCATGAGGTCCGAAGGATGAAGTTTATCTGCCTGTATCTCTCTGATTAAAGAACCGGCAGGTACTTTTGTATCTCGTAGTCAGAGACTTGTTTGTCGAATTCTTTCGAGACGGATTTGTTGTACTCTTTGATTTCCCAGCTCTTGTTCGCGATAAATGTCTTGAAAACATGACCTCCGAGTGTTTCTTTGAGCAGGGTGCTCTTCTGCATGTGCCGTATGGCTTCTTCCAGGTTTGCGGGGAGGGTTTTTATCTTCTGTTGTTTTTGGCGGGCGTGGCTCATTGTATAGATATTTTCTTCGATCGGCTGGATTAATTTGTATTTGTTCCGTATTCCGTCGAGCCCAGCCGCAATCATGGTGGCAAAAGCGAGATAGAGGTTGCAGGCGGGATCCGGAGACCTGAGTTCGATTCGCGTCGCGTGTTCTTTGCCGGGTTGGTATTCGGGGACGCGGATGTATGCCGACCGGTTTTTCTGTCCCCATGCAATATAGACGGGCGCTTCATAGCCCTCTATCAATCGTTTGTAGGAATTGACCCACTGGTTTAATACTGCGGATAGTGCATGGGCGTGGACCATCAAACCGGCCATATAGTGATGTGCATTATCAGACAGGTGGTAGGTGTTCCGTTCAGCAAAAAAGGCATTGCTTCCCTTCAGCCACAGCGACTGATGGACGTGCATTCCGTTTCCGTTCTGAGCGTTCAGAGGCTTGGGCATGAAGGTTGCGTAGAGACCGTGCATCCGCGTGACTTTTTTCACCATGTAACGAAAGATCATGCATGTGTCGGCCATCTCGAGCACATTTGCGTATCTGAGGTCGATTTCGTGTTGGCCGTGAGCCACCTCATGGTGGTCGTATTCGGATTCGATCCCCATTTTTTTCAAAAGAAGTTGGATCTCTTTACGGATTTCCCCGTGCCTCCCGCTAAAAAAATACCCTCCAGTGTCCAAGGGGCGGGCTTCCCGGTTGCCGGGGAAAATAAAAAATTCCAGTTCCGGTCCGACTTTTATTTCGTCGAATCCGAATTTTTGTTTTCCTTTCTTCAGGATTTGCTTCAGTATGTACCGCGTATCACCTTCATAAGGTTTCCCGTCTGGAGTAAAGATATCTCCGAACATGATGGCTTCCCTCCAGAATGTTCCGGCATCGAAGCCTTTGTATTCCCAGGGTAAAACCCGGAAAGTGGTCGGATCGGGCTTGATGATCAGGTCGCTCTCTTCGATCCTGACAAAACCTTCGACGGATGAACCGTCAAATCCTTTTCCTTCCTCAAAAGTTTTTTCCAGCTCATAACCGGGGATCGTGAAATCGAGGTGGCGGCCGAGAATATCGGGAAAGACGATGCGAATGAACTCGATTCTGTTTAAAGGATCTTGTATAACATGCAAAACGTCTCTGGCATTATCGAAGCCGAACCTTTTGAAATTGTCTCTTGGTGTATTTTCCATGTCCATACCTTTAAAATAGTATCAATGCAGGTTCTGTCCCTTCCCCGGGCTGGATCCAATTCCGCCAGGCGGCGCGTTCGCCTATGAAAAGACAAGCCTGTCTGTTTCTGGCGCCGACATGAATGTAAAAACGCCTAGCCTGAAATAACAAAAAAAGATATGGTACTAAATAAATATAACAATTGTCAACAAATTACGTTATTATAGTAACAAATGAATCAAATAATGCAATTGATAAAAACAATTGTCTGGAGGGGACATGGCCGATGATTTGGACCGAAGGATTATCCAAGAGCTCAACCGGAATGCACGCAAAAGCTTTCGAGAAATCGCGAAGGCCGTTGCCACATCCGTTACGGCCGTAATTCACAGAATCAAGAAGTTTGAGGAGACGGGTGTCATTAAAGGCTATATCCCCGTTGTCGATCCTGCTTATTTCGGGATCAACTTGATTGCCATAATCGCGTTGCGCATCTCCAAGGGTAAACTTCTGGAGACACAGCAGAGAATTGCAGAACATCCTCGCGTTGTCTCTGTGTATGATATCACAGGAGAATGGGACTCTCTCGTGATTGGGTATTTCAGTGATCGGCAGGACCTGAACGGTTTTATTAAACAACTTCTCGCTCAAAGAAATGTAGACAGATCTGTAACCCACATCGTTTTAAACGTGGTTAAGGAGGAGAGGCGGCTTATGGTGTAAACGCCCGGCTGCATTTTCCTTTCTGTGATGATCTTGAATCAATGGGCAGAGGGAGGTGCGTGTCAGTGTCTGTTTTCGCCGAAGCCGCTTCCGCACCATATCATGTGACTCGATGGACGATGAACCAACGCTATGATGGTAAGGGAAATGCATGCTTCCGGGAATAAGATATTGCTTTATCCGAGTATTCTAATTACAATCTCTAATTGCCTATCCTATGAATATTCATCGGAACAATTAATACTGATTCTTGGAGTACATAATGGCCGAAGAAAAACACAACTCAATTGGTCACCACTATATCGTTGAAGCTTCAGGATGTGATCCAAAAATCATCAGTGATGTTGCCAAGGTGCAGCAAATACTGGTTAAAGCCGCAGAGATTTCGGGAGCGAAAGTCTGGGCAGTATCTTTCCATAAATTCCCGCCTTTCGGTGTGAGCGGAGTTATCGTCATATCGGAATCTCACATTTCGGCACACACTTGGCCTGAATTCAGATATGGAGCCTTGGATTTCTACACATGCGGTGATTCAGTAGATCCGGAGAAGGGACTTTTCTACGCTGTCGAAGCATTTGGTGCCTCCTCATCGCACATTACGGAGATCACACGCGGTATCGATGAAGGAGATCAAGCCTACTTCCACAGTTTTGTCACCTGGGAAGAGGACTTCGAAAAATAAGGCAAATATCGGAGGTCCCGGCAGGGCTGGCCTTGAGGTCTGCCAGGATTCCGAGAATTATAGGGGAAGGCGTACAAAAAATTTGATGTGCTGCGAACGGCTTGAATTCTGTCAATTTTTATTGATAATTTGTAAAATATATTTACATGTCACAATATCTGAAAGATTGTCTTTGGCGCAATTGATCTGAATAGCGGGGAAGCTTCATTACGCACCGTAGGTGGCACAAAAATTGCTATTCTGTTGGCCGAGACTGCATGATGTGTGACAAAATTGGCGGAGCAAACCTGGTGGGTCATCAACCGAAAAAGATCGAGATTACGCGGTTTATGGGATTTTTTTTGTCGATCGCTTCTTTTTTGATATAATATAAACCTGATAGGAAATATGTAAATTGAACAGAACCACAGCTGTGAATATGTTTTTTTCGATACTCATTATGCTGCTGTTTTTCATCGGTGTTCCGACTGCCTCTTCGGTTTCTGAAAATAATGAAATGGATGTGTTCATCCTCAATTTGCAGACAGGATTGAAGAATGGAGACATTCAGGCTTATCTGGCCCTCTTTCAAGAGAACTTGAAAGTGGAAGAAAGCCGGCTCATCTCGGGTTTGGCTGAAGTATTTCCTTTAGAGAACACTTCCTTTTTTAAGGCGCATTCTCAGAAATTGCATGAGTCGGAATACCAAATCTATCTTCAGGTTCTTTTTCAGAATCCGCATTCCGTGTTACTTGAAAATTGGCAGTTGAAACTGCAGAAGACGAACGGTGGTTGGTTGATTAAGGAGAAAACTCTGATAGGAGTTGACAGGAATTTGTACAAGATTCAAATTCCAGGGGAGCGAGTGGAAAGAGCCCGCTCGGTAGAGATCCGTCATGTGGATATCCGTATCCGCGTCAAGGATGCTGTCATCTTCTATGACAATGTACCGGGATTGGAAACGGCTCTTCTTGTGCTGGGAAAGGGGGAGGTCCTCTTTTCCCCGTCTTCTCCCAGAGAAAAACACCAACTGGAGCTGAGCTTTGGCGATAATGTGCTGAAGGATGAATTGGACTACGTCTACGTTCGCTCCTCCCAGTCTTTTTTTGATAATAACATTGAACTCCAGAGGAAGGGTGCGGACGATTCTCCGGTCACGTCCGCGGAAAGAAACAAGGCGGGTGCGTTGTTCAAGAAATTTTACTCACGGTCTTTCACTATCGAAAATTCTCTCACCGGAGGCCTGCTGTCCTTTCTGCCCAAGGGAGAGGAAGCCATAATAGAATTCAAGGGAAATAAACGGGGCGAACTGGCCTACATCTATTCCCCCTTTGCAGAGGAGGAGATCAGTCTCTACAACTGGAAAGAGAACCGGATTATCTCGCTTTACTCTCCGCCGCTCAACCAACAGGAGAGAAAGCTTTTCGTTTCCTTTGAAAAGCTTTTTGATATCGAAAATTATCAAATCGACATTCATTTCAATCCGAAGGATTCTTACATTTCCGGTAAGGCTAAGATTTACCTCAAGTCCAATGTCCAATCCCTTGACGGAATTAAACTAAAATTCAATCCTGGCTTCGAGATCCTGCGTATCAACGATACGGAAGGACATGAGCTTTTCTACTCGAGAGATAAAATCAGGAAATTTTTGTACATCTATTTTCAAAATCCGCCTTCCAAAAATGATGTCAGCAGTATCGAAGTTTATTACAGAGGGAAAATCGTCCCTGAAATGTTCCTCGAGGATGTCATCTCGCCTATTGGATATCAGGATTCTTACATACTGTCACAGCCGAAATTCAAGACCTATCTCTATACCCGGTCATCATTTTGGTATCCCTCACCTTCGGATGAGGATTATTTCAATGCCCGCTTGAAAATTATTGTTCCCCCTAATTTTTTCTGTGTTGCGAGCGGGCTGCTGATCGGAAGCTCTATCGTGGAAAGTCTTGATGATGTCAAAGACCTTGAAAAACTGGGTTCCACAGTATTTGTTTTCCAATCGGAAAACCCGCTCAAGTATCTTGCCTTCATCGTGGGTGAATTCGATAAGATTGAAGAAATCCGGAGTGTTCCTCTTCTTCAGTATTTCCGTTCCGACGGAGTTCGAGCCTTTAATTGGAATCTTCTTGACGAGACCAAAGAGATCATCGATTTCTATCAAAAAAGCTTCGGTGATTATCCGTATAAAAAGCTCTCTATTGTACACCGATACTGGAGACAGCAAGGTGGCCACAGTCCTCCTTCCTTTATTGTCCTCAACGAAGTGCCTCGAACATCGGAGAGCCGTCGATTCCTTCAAAAAAACAGTCCGGTCGACCTGTCACGTTGGAAGGAGTATTTTCTGGCTCACGAAATCGCTCACCAGTGGTGGGGCCAGGGCCTCAGCTGGGGATCTTATCAGGATCAGTGGCTCAGCGAGGGGTTGGCTCAATTCGCCGCCATTCTGTATTTACGTGAAAAATACGGACAAGGCACATACGGACAGATTTTGAAAAAGTTATCCAATTGGACGAAGAAGAAATCGGAATGGGGGCCGATTACACTGGGCTCTCGAATAAGCTACCTCGATTTTGAAGCCTATCAGGCTATAGTCTACGACAAATCCGCCTTGATCGTGAATATGCTCATGGATTTTCTTGGAGAGGATGTGTTTTTTCAAGGTTTGCAGGAATTCTTCCACCGTTTCAAGTACTCCGCCCCACGGACACACGATTTCTTCAGGGTTTTCCAGCAGGTTTCTGGGAAGGATTTGAGAAAGTTTTTCGATGGGTGGTTCAAATCTAACAGACTTCCCGACGTAAAAATCAAAGAAACCGTACTTCAAAAGAATGGTGGATATCAGATCAGTTTCAACGTTGTCCAACTGAGAGGGGTGTTTGAATTCCCGCTCTGGATTGAGTGGCAAGAAAATGGCAAAACTATCGAAAAGATGCTGCACATCAGCCACGCTGTATCCAATTTTGATTTCAACACTGCTGTCAAGCCGGCCAAAATCAGAGTGAACTCGAATAAAGCGGTCCCCGGAACATTCCACTAGCCTGATTTATTCATAAAAAATGTCGATGCTTTTAGCAACATTAACAGAAACAGAGCATTCCCTCTATCTTCCACCTAATCACCTAGAGATTTCCGGAATCACTCTTGCTTTTATCCATAATCGACATTTTTTACCCTTCGGGCGAACCGCTACGGCAACCTCGACTCGTGAATAATCCAGATTAGGTTGCTCCCTATGCAATCCCCTGAATTATTCTGGAAAGTATCTCCGTCGTGATCAGTGTGTGAGGTCGTTCACGTCGATATCGAGTCGTTTGATCATTTCATTCAGGGTGGTGGGCTTGACTCCTAGGAGGTTCGCCGCTGTTTTCTGAACTCCCTTGGATCTTTTGAGCGCACTTATGATCGACTTTCTTTGGTATTCTTGAATCTGTCTCCTCAGGTTGAGGTCTCCATTGCTTAAGGGCGAGTAAGCCGTCAGCTCGGTTTTCTGTGACGGCGACAAAAATGTGGGGAGATTTTCTCTAGTGATAACTTTGGATTTTGTCAGCACTACGGCTCTTTCAATCAAATTTTCAAGCTCTCGGACATTACCCGGCCAATCGTATTCTTCCAATATTTCCAGCACTTCGTCGCTGACATTCATGATTTCTTTTTTGTTTTCTTTGCTGTATACATCCAGAAAGTGTTTGACAAGGAGGGGAATGTCCTCCTTCCTATCGCGGAGCGGAGGGAGTTCGATTTTGATGACATTCATGCGGTAGAAAAGGTCTTCGCGAAAGGATTTCTTTTGAATGAGCTCTTCCAAGTTGGTGTTTGTGGCTGCGATCACGCGGACATCCACTTTGATCGTTTTCGTTCCTCCCAGCTTCATAAACTCCCTGTCCTGCATCACTCTGAGCAGCTTAGCCTGCGTGTCGAGGTTGAGAGAGGAGATTTCGTCGAAGAAGAGAGTCCCTTTGTCTGCAGCTTGGAACAGTCCCTCTTTCTCGCTGACCGCACCGGTGAATGCACCTCTGACATGGCCGAAGACATGACTTTCCAGGAGATCGGGAGGAAGGGAGCCGCTGTTGACAATCAGGAAAGGCAGATGGGCCCGGTCGCTGTTCTGATGGATGGCTCTCGCCACCAGTTCCTTGCCCGTTCCGCTTTCTCCCTCGATCAATATCGTGCTCCGGGTAGGGGCGGAGGCCTTGATGAGCTCAAAAACGCTGTTCATGACCTCGCTCTTGCCGATAATCTTCTCAAAGCTGAATTTATTTTTCAGCTCATCCTTCAGCCGAAGGTTTTCTTCCTGAAGTCTTTTATGAGCAATCGCCCTTTGTACAGCCAAAAGCAGTTCATCATGTTTGAATGGCTTTTGCACATAATCGAAGGCGCCCATCTTCATGGCGGATATGGCGGATTCAATCGAAGCATAGGCAGTGATAATGATGATGACATCGGAGGGATTCATCTTTTTGAGTTTTTTCAACACTTCGATACCATCCATACCGGGCATGAGCAAGTCCAGAAGCGTGAGGTCGAATTTCTGATCCGGGTATTTCTTGACTGCCTCTTCTCCGGTTGAAGAGATTTCGACTTCATAGCCCTCTGACGTAAGCAAATCGTGAAGAACCTCGTGGATTATGGGTTCGTCATCAACGATGTGAATTTTTCCTTTGTGATCCATTTTTCCCTTCTTGTCAGATAGAAGTTTCCTTACGGTTGGTTTTGTCCAGATCCATGGGGATGTAGATATGGAACGAGGAGCCTTTACCCGGCTCGCTCTCGACTGCTATCTTTCCCGCATGCTCTTTGATTATGGCATAACTGATAGATAAACCCAGTCCGGTTCCCTTCCCGATACCTTTTGTCGTAAAAAACGGATCGAAGATATGCGGTAAGTGCTGGGGTTCGATCCCGGTCCCAGTGTCGCTTATTTTGATGACAGCCTGGTTGTTCAATTGTGTCAGCTCAATTTTAAGAGTTCCTCCTCCCGGCATTGCGTCGATGGCGTTCAGGATGATGTTGATAAAAACCTGCTGAAGTCTCTCTCCCTGAGCCCATACGGACTTCATTGGAGCTAGCGCCAACTCCAGGCCGATGTTCATGTTTTTGAGCTTGTAATCGATCAATGAAATGATGGATTGCAGGTTTTCCTTTAAATCGGTCTGGTAGAAAGCCGATTCTGAAGGATTCCTGGAAAAATTCAGCAGATTTTTTACAATCCTGGCAACCCTTTCTGTTTGCGTGTCGATTTTTTCCAGTATTTTTGTGTGAGGGGAATCGGAGAGCTTTTTCTGGAGAATTTGGACATAGCTTGAAATACCCGTCAATGGCGTATTGATTTCATGTGCAACTCCCGCAGAGAGGAGGCCGATAGAAGCCAGCTTTTCCGATGTCAGAAGCTGCTGCTGCAGCGATATTTTTTCCGTGATATCTTCAAAGACGACAATGGTACCATAGGGGACCATCTCATTGTCGAGCAGAGGTGTTTTGACAATATCGAAAATTTTCTGGACGCAGGAGGGCATCTCCAGCGTTATCTCACTCAAAAGCCTGTAATCTTGTTGGGTGTCGGAAGGGAATAAGGCAGAGTAATTTTTTTTACCGAGCACATCGGACAATTTGTTTCCTATGATATGGTTTTTCTTGATGGAGAAAATTTCTTCGAGAACCCGATTCCAGCCTATGATTTCTCCCTTCTGGTCAAGAACGGCCACTCCCACCGTAAGGCTTTCAATGATGTTTTCGCTGTAGTCCTTCAACCGTTCCAGCTCCACCGCGCGCAGGTTGGCCTGGTTGTAGAGATAGGCGTTCTCCAGCGCTAGCGCAACAGGAGAAGAAATGGTTCGCAGAAGTTCCCAATCTTCAGAGCCGAGCAAAGTCCCGTCCAACTTTTTTCCCATTCCGAAACAGCCGATGAGTCTGTCCTCGGTTTTCAAAGGCATGAAGTGATAGAATCCGAGGCTGGAGAGTTCTTTGAATTTCTTTTGAAGCTCTTTTTTTTCGGAAAATGAAAATGAGGAAAGATAATCCTGATTCTTTAAGCTTTGGTAGAGCTCATTTTCAAAAGTGATTTGTCTTATGTCCGATGCAGCCTGCCCCCTGGATTGCAGGATATAAAAAGTATTTTCTTCATTTGTCGAAGGCAGAAGGAGCGCTATGAAATCCAAGGAGAGGGCGTTGGCAATCAGTTCGAGGAGGGATTTGGACAAGCTTTGCAGATTTCTCTCCCTGCTGAGTTCCTGACTGATGGAAAGAAGAATCTTTCGGTATTTATAAGCTCTTTTATAGATTACGCGATCCAAAAGTGATTGGATGAGGCTTTTCAAAGGTGAAAAAAGGGTTGCTCCCAGGATGATGGCCAGAATCCCTATGATGAGAACTTGGAGCCTGTTTTCCGGCAAAACCTTGATCTGGGAACTTACAACCGAGTAAAGAATGGCGATGACCACATAGGAAAAAATGAGCGGGGCCGCTTTTCTTAAAAGGACCTCGAAGTCAACGAGCTTGTAGCTGGAGATGGAATAGGCGAAGGCCAAAGGAATCAGAGCCTGGAAGATAACGGTGAGTTCGGCTATTGGAGTCGGGACGATCCCGATCACGAACGGAGTGATATAAAAAAGAATGAAAGGGATAGTGCCGACCCCCAAACCATATGTGATCCACTTCATTTGTCTCTTGATGATGAGGTTTTTCGCTTTCAGGGTATCCCAGAGGAGAAAAGCAAATGCGACAAGCGAAAGTGCGGCAAAGTGCAAAAGATCGAGCTTTTCCGAGGTCTGGTAGAAGCGCAGGATGAAGGAATCGCCCATTTTGAAGATGTTCGGGGAACAGATGAAAATCTTGGCTAAAAGGAGAACGATCGCCGGAAGATAAAGAACGTTGGTCGAAGTGATTTTGCTTATGAGTTCTTTTTTTCTCTTCGGGAAAATGAGAAAAAAATGGAGAAGCAGGGGGGGGAAGACTAGGAACGCAATTTTATCCAGCCAAAAGAAAAGACTATCGAGTGTGTCCAGCTTTCCCGTGGGTGAAAAAATATAGAAGGAATACAGAACCAGGGAGATGATGAAAAAAAACACATAGGGAAGAGAAAAAGGTTTGGCGGATGTGAGAAACACGATGAGGCCCAATACGATTGTCGTGAAGCCGATCAAGACGAGAAAGAAATATATGAGGTTGGTCCCCTTTTTTCCCAGATAGTTCAAAGAAGGGAAGATTTGGTCTCCTTCATGAATGATTTCGTAAATGACTTTCTGGTTTGAGCTCTCCGCGATCCACAGGTTTTTGGCGATGTCGATCTTGGTTTGAACCGGGACGTCATTGATTTTGTAAAGGATATCGCCTTTTTTGATTCCTGCCAGATAGGCTGGGCTGTCTTGTTCGACGTGGATGGCTGTGAGTGCTCCGAGCCGTTCCTCCCAGATGACTCCGTCCGTCGGCTCCGTCCATGTCGCTTTTTTGAAAATATTCAGACCGCCCAGCACGAGAAGTGCAAGGGTTGGACAGAGAATGAGAAAAACTTTTTTATTCATCAGGGAGAGTCCGGAGAGGGAAAGACCAAAGCAATGATGGGAAGTGCATCCCTCCAAATCCGGCGGGAAACATTAGCGACCTGAATCTCCATTTATAATCCAAAAAATTGAATCGTACATGCAAAAAATATATGTCCAATCAGTCTAATATATGTCGTTTGCTGGACCGTATGGCCCATTTTATGCTGGACTGTTCGAGGAGTTTTTTCAGGGCGATGTTCTCCTTGAGCCCCAGGGGCTGTGTGTTCCGAGACAAGAAAGTGCTCATGTAATCGTATTTCGGCTTTTTACTGCTCTGAGGGTCCGGCTTTGTAACGAAGGGAAAAAATGGAGATCCGCTGTAGGCACTTTTCTCCAAAGAGAGAAGGAAGATTGCGCATAGAGTGATCATAAGTGCGATCAAGACGGTTCGCTTTTTCACTTTTTTTAAGATAGTACTTTCCCCGGATTTTGTCAATACAACGGACAATCCGGGATTGGAGCTCTGAAAAACCTCTCACGAAAACGGAGCTTTTTGTCTCTGGATACAGATGCCCGCTCATCAACGAAAAGATGAGAAAATGAGCTCCAAAATCACCTTGAATATCCTCTCTTCAGGGGATTGACGCATCAAAGGACATTTGGGACTATGGGGGTGCACGACTGCCCCAGGCGCCGTATGCTTATAAGTTATGTCACTCGACTGGAGACCTGTTTTCCGGGTCCCGGTCAAGTTGACAATTATGGGAGGATTACCTACCATAAGGAATGCTCTATTTACAGATATGGATTAGTAAGCAATGCCCCATTTTCTCTGTCGTTTAGCCACTGAAGACGGCCGTGTGATGTCACAGTCTTTTTTCAGTCCGTCACTTCAGGAATGCCAGAAACATTTTGAGGAGGCGGGATTCTGTGTCCTCACCATCAAAAGGAATTGGAAGAGATTGCAGATGCCCTCCCTCCCCTTCGAGAAAAGGATCAAGGAAAAAGAATTCATCATGTTCAACCAGGAGCTCGTCGCCCTCATCCGGGCGGGATACCCCATACTAAAAAGCATCGGCATCTTAACCGGCAGGGTTAAGAATGATCACCTCAAAGAAATTCTAATGCTCGTCGAAAAGGATATCCGTGCAGGGAAATCTCTTTCCGAAGCCTTCATCCCGCATGAAAAATTATTCTCAACGGTCTATATCGCCTCACTCATGGCAGGGGAACGGAGCGGCAACCTGGCGGAGACCATCAACCGGTACATATCTTATTCCCGAATCACGGTTGAGACAAAATCCAGAATAAAGACAGCTCTGACCTACCCCACGATTCTGATTCTGTTCTCGTTTATCCTGCTTTCGATTCTGATCAATTTCATCCTTCCCCGATTTTCGGAATTTTACGCCGATTTTGACTCCCAGTTACCGGGCATCACCAGGATTCTCATCACTTTTTCCTTGTTCGTGAAGAAGCATATGATTTTCGTTCTGGCTGTCCTGCTATTGCTCGTGCTGGCTTACTTCCAGATGAGGCGTAAAGATAGCACTCGCCTTCTCGTCGAAAAATTGAAACTCAAGACTCCATACGGAAAAAATATTTTGATCGAGTCGGCTGTTTCTCTATTTTGTCGAACTCTGGCTCTTTTATTGGAGGGGGGAATCTCGCTTGTATCCGCTATAAGTGTTGCCAGCCAGGCTGTTCCCAACAGATACTTGTTCCGCCAAATGAAAAGAGTGCCGGACTTCATCAAGAACGGAGAAAGTTTATCCGAGTCACTCAAAAAAACAGAGTATTTTCCTCACCTGGCTCTGGATATGATTCGTATAGGGGAATCTTCGGCCAACTTGGAAGGCATGCTTTTCGATGTGGCCAATGTCTTCGACGAGAGGATCCGCGGCAGGATCGACACCATCGTGTCTTTGATACAACCCATCATCATCATTTTTATGGGATTGATTGTCGGGGTTATGCTCTTGGCTGTATACCTGCCCATTTTCAACATCATAAGGGTGACACAATAATGGCGCGCACGAAAACAAACGGTGATTACGATTCCATTCATAAAGAGGAGATGCAAACAAAGAAGCTGGCCGAGCGATACAGAGTTTCTTACGTCGATCTGTCATCTGTCTCGCTGGACAGGGAGTTGATTCAGTCATTTCCTGTCGATTTTCTATACAGGTCCAATTTCATTCCCTTGAAAAAGAACAAGAACACCATTCAGATCGCCATTGCCGACCCATCGGATATCGAAGCCATCGATTCCATCGAATCCTTCATGGGGATGAAGGTAGAAGTCCTAGCCGCATCCAAGCGATCCATTCATGAGGCACTGCGGAAAGGAGAGACTGCACTTCAAGTCCTCAAGGACGCTACCGAAGGATTCGTCATGCAGGTCGTGGAGGAAGAAGGCGGAGATGAGGATGAAGTCATTTCCGTGGAAAAACTGGCTGACCAGGATGGGTCCATAATAAAACTGGTCAATTCCATCGTCTTTACGGCGGTCCAGAAGCGAGCCAGCGATATCCATATCGAGTCCAAAGAGGACGGCGTGATCATCAAATACCGGATCGACGGCGTCCTCAGCGAAACCATGGAGCCCATCAGTAAAAAATTCCAGGCGCCCATAATATCCCGGATCAAGGTCGTTTCCGATCTGGACATCGCAGAGAGAAGGGTTCCACAGGATGGGCGGTTCCGTCTTAAAATCAAGGACAAGACTATAGATTTCCGTGTATCCATCATGCCGAGTATTTATGGTGAGGATGCCGTGATTCGTATTCTGGACAAGGAGATGATTACGCAGGCGTTCTCCGAACTCAGGTTGGATTTGCTCGGGTTCTCCCATGAAGTCCTCGAAAGGTTCAACCGGTACATCGTTCAGCCCTACGGAATGGTTCTTGTGACCGGCCCTACTGGAAGCGGCAAAACCACAACACTTTATGCCGCCCTGACGGAGATCAAATCCCCTGAGGATAAAATCGTCACCATCGAGGATCCTGTTGAATACCAGATCGACGGCATCACTCAGGTTCCTGTTAATGAGAAAAAAGGATTGACCTTTGCCAGAGGTCTGCGATCGATCTTGAGGCATGATCCGGATAAAATCATGGTGGGCGAAATCAGGGATCCTGAGACGGCCCAAATCGCCATCCAATCGGCCCTGACAGGACACCTGGTATTCACCACGGTCCATGCCAACAATGTCTTCGACGTGATCGGACGTTTTCTCCATATGCAGGTCGATCCGTACAGTTTCATCTCTGCCCTCAACTGCATCCTTGCGCAGCGCTTGATTCGGCTGCTTTGTCCGGTATGCAAGACTGAAGCGCACTACAGCGAAAATGAGCTGGTGGAATCAGGCTTGGATCCCACAAAGTATAAAAATCAGGTTTTCTATGAAGCCAAAGGGTGTCCCGAATGCAACTACACGGGATATCAGGGAAGAACGGCCATTGCCGAGCTGCTCGAACTGTCCGATGAGATTCGAGAGATGATCCTGGGAAGAAAACCTCTTTCCGAGGTGAAAAAAAGAGCCAAAGAGGAGGGGATGACCTTTTTGAGGGAATTGGGAATGGCTAAAGTATTGGACGGGGTCACCAGCTTGAAGGAACTGAACAAAGTGACTTTTGTGGAATGACGAATATGTGTCCCGTATTTATGATGTTTGAATGCCGCAAGAGGAACCGATGATGGAAAAATTGATATCCATGAAAGAGAAAATAAAATATTTTTTCACCCAGCAGCCGCTGCCTCACACCGGCTTTCAACTTTCCTCGAGTTACATCAGCGGGGTCCGTATCTCCCCCGCAGAGAGAAAGGTCAAGCATCATTTCGTGCTTCCTTTTCAGGGCGATGTGATCCATCCCTCTTTTTACAAAAAGAATATGAAAGATGCCAAGGAGCTCGAAGAAAAGCTGAAGCAGGGTATTGCCGAGCTTCGTATTTCCGATGAGAAAATCGCCTTGCTTTTGCCGGAACTAGCCCAAAAAGCTTTTGTCTTCGCTTTCGATTCCATACCGAACTTCCAGAAGGAGATGGAACAAATTCTCCTGTTCCGGATCAAAAAACAGATTCCGATGCTGCCTGAGGACACCCGCCTTTCTTTCGATGTCTTTGAGTCGAATGCCAAAAAAAAGGTGTTGGTGTCGGTCGCTCGAGAGTCCGTAGTGAGGGAATATGAAGAATTTTTCAACAAATTTCGATTGAAAGTGAGGGTTGTTGGGGTTCCCTCCCTGGGGTTGTATAGTCTGATCGATTGCGAGAAAGAAAAGGATTTTATGATCATTGATGTCGAAAAAGATTCCTTCAGTCTTATTGCCGTTATCAACTCCGAGGCGGCCTTGTACAGACAAAAACCTTTTGCCGAAGATTTCCGGGAACACACGGACTTTGACGGACGGTGGATGGATGTGGTTCAGGAAATCGAGAACACGGCAAATTTCATTGAAGATAAAGAGAAAAGAAAGATCGGATGCTACTGGCTCAGGATCGGCGTGCTGGAATCCCACGAGGATGCTTTGGCTCTTCTCAAAGAGCGCTGCCATTGTCCGGTGAAGCCGGTGGAGTCCTGTGTAACGCAGAGCCTTCCTCATAAAAAGAGGGAGATTCTTTCTCCTCTCTTGGGACAAATACTGTGAAAAAAGTCGTAAAATTGAACCTCAACCTGGCCAGTTCTCCCATGAAGAACAGACGGCTTTTTTTTCTGCTGTTCGGCTTGCTCACTACGGCTGTCATCGTTGTAGCCCTGTTGGGCGCAACCATCTATTTCCGTTACGGGAGCGAACGTGGTGATATCCAGGAAACGATCGATGATATGAACATGAAGTTGAATAAGGCCCAGATAGAAGAAAAGAAGTTCAGCACCCGAATCGAGGACACTCAACGTATTCAGGCTAATAATGTGGATTTTCTGAACAGCCTTATTTATAAAAAGAGCTTTTCTTGGATGGATTTTTTTACAGCCTTAGAGGAATCTCTTCCTGAATCCAGCTATATCGTCTCTCTCACTCCCTATCCCGTTGATGGATCGACCATGGAGGTCCGATTCGAGGCAGCCTGTGCCGATCTGAATGATCTTTTGAAATTCATCACTCAACTGGACATCAAAGGTTTCAAGAATATCAATATCATCAGCGAATCGCGGACCAATGAGGGATTTCTGTTATCCGAAATTTCTGTCAGGTATGTGCACGATGTATGAAATTGTGAACCGGAGGGATCGCAAAATTTTGGGCGCACTTGGTCTTCTGTTGATTTTAGCGATCGTCTTTCTCGTTTTTGTCGCACTCAGGCAAAAAGTGACATACAGCCGTGTTTCCATAGCTCTTTCCCGGGAACGCGGCACGCTCCAAAGTACGGAAGATCGCCTCAATGCCAAACAACGCGAGTGGCGCGCTTGGGAACAGACACAGAGAGATGTCGGAGAGCTTCGGGAAAAATATTTTTATGACGATAAGGAAGGAATAACTCAGCTCAGAAAAGATCTTCAGATGATCTTCAACGACACGCGCACGAATGTTTCACAGGTGCGATACAATTACTCGCAGCCAAAAAATATCGAGAGAGTAAAAGTCGTAAGAGTTACTTTCCAGACCTCAGGCACCTACCAGGATATCAAAAAACTCATTCATTCTTTCGAAGTCTTCCCTAAATTTTTAATCTTGGAAAAAGTGAATTTTTCGGATGTGGATTCCTTCGGAAGAGGCCTACGTTTGAATCTCTCTCTGGCGGGGTATTTCTATGAAAAGTAGATTTCGTGTTCCGGTCTGGATGGTTCTTCTGAGTGTCATCAGCCTTGCTGCGTTCACTCCTCAGGAGGCCACCCAGGATGCAAGAGGGCAGGCGGCTGAGATGGAAAGCCTCATCAGAATGGATCTTCTCCGAGGCGAAAAAAAAACCCTGCCGCCGCCGCGACGCAACATCTTCACCGCCGGAAAGAAAAAGAATGAGTTCCAGGAATCCGATGACGAATTCTTCGGGGAGAGCGGAACGATGGAAGAAGGCAAGTCCCCTCCCCAAATCGAACAGGCATTTTCGGCCCTCGATTTGAGATATATCGGGTATGTCCGCTCTGGCGAGAGAATGGTGGCTCTTGTAATCTATCAAGGCGAAGCGCTTGCGGTGGCCGAAGGAGAAGAGATAGAGTCGGGAGTCACCATAGGCAAGATTCTGCCCGGAGAAATCGAGATTACAGGACCCGACTCGGAGCCAAGTAAGTTTTTCCTTGAAGGAGAGCTGCCATGAAAAAAACAATGGCACTGTTTGCGGTCCTTTTGATTCTTTCGGGATGCTCAACGCTGAGCGAGCATTACAAGTCCGGATACGAAGCATCCATGAGCAAAAATTGGGACGAGGCCGTACGGCTTTATGAGAAGGCCGTCCTGGAAGAGCCGCAGAACTCGACCTACAGATTGGCTTTATATAGAGCGAAGATTTCGGCAAGTTATGTCCATTATATTTCCGCCAGAAATCTTGCTGTTCGCGGTGAAAAAGAACAAGCACTCAAGGAATATGAAGTGGCTTTGTCTTATGACCCTACGAACAGGAAAATCTACGAGGAAGCCAGACGTCTTGCCGGAAAGGAAATCATTGAGGAGAAGCCCGATGAGATCCGGATCGAGCCTCCCGTCAAACTGGATGTGAAAGAGGAGAAAATTCAGCTGAAATTCATGCAGCAGGCAAGCATCCGTTCCATTTTCCAAACCCTGGGAAAGCATGCCGGAGTGAATATCATTTTCGACGAGACTTTCAGCGACAAGCCTTTTTCCATTGACCTTTCAGACAGGACTTTCGAGCAAGCTATCGAGGCTCTTTGCCTGGCAACAAAGAATTTTTACCGGATAATCGACCCGACGACACTGATCATCATCCCCGACCAGCCCATGAACAGGGCTAAGTACGAGGTCAATGTCATCAAGACTTTTTATCTCTCCAACATCAGCGCTCAGGAAATACTCGGATCGCTGACCACGATGACCCGCACGCAGTTTAAGGCGCCAACGATCATTGTGGATAAAAATTTGAACTCGGTTACGGTAAGGGACACGCCCGAGGTGGTCGAGTTGGCCCACAGACTGATCAATCTCTGGGACAAGCCCAAAGGCGAGGTCATGGTTGACCTGGAGTTTATGGAGGTCGAGCGGGTCAAGCTGCGGGAGATGGGTGTTGATTTAAATGAACACGTTGTGGGCTTCAGCCGTGTTCCGGAATCCACTGATTCATCGTGGATCAATTTGAAATCTCTCGATTTTTCCAAAGCGGAGAACTTCCAGATCACCCTTCCGACGGCATTCCTCAAATTCCTGGAGACGGATTCCAACACAAAGATCCTCTCCCAGCCGCGGCTCAGGGGAGTGGAAGGGGAAAAGATCGAATATATGGTTGGAGATCAAGTTCCGATTCCTATAACCACCTTCACTCCTATCGCTGCCGGCGGCGTCAACCAGCAGCCCATAACCAGTTTCGAGTACAAGGACGTCGGGATCATCGTCAAAATCACTCCGGTCATACACAAGGAGGATGAGATCACCCTGGAGATGGAGATCGAACTCAAATCCATCAAAGGCAGCGGCTACGGCGACATCCCGATCATTTCCACCCGCAAAGTGAAGAACACCATCCGGCTCAAGAACGGGGAGACAAACCTCCTGGCAGGTTTGCTCAAAGACGAAGAAAGGCAGAGCATCAAAGGAATCGTCGGCTTGAAGAGCATCCCGATTTTGGGTGGCTTGTTTTCCAGGACGGACCTGGAAGTCCAACAGACCGATGTCGTTATGACCATTACCCCTTACATTATTCGGGCCGTCCCTCTCACAGAAGAGGATGCAAAGCCGCTGTGGGTGAATCTTGTGGGAGCGTCCCTGTCACAATCCGAGATCCAGATTCCGGACGAAGAGGACTTCGATGAGAGGATGCGCAGAGAACGACTCTTCCTGGATAGAGAGCAAAGGCAGGAAACGGGGAGACCTAACCGGCTTGATCTCGCTCCTGCAAACTTCGAAGGCCCTCGGAATAGGGATCTCCGGATAAACGTCAATATCAGCTCAGACGACGACATTGGGAATATGTCCTTCAACGTCTCCTTCAACCCTCAAGTCCTTGAGCTAAGCCAAGTCGTTGCAGGGGGATACGTGCAGCAATTCGGCAAAAATCCATCTTTCCTGGGCAACATCGATAATGCATCGGGCATGTGCACCATCGGATTTTCAAGTCCGGAAGTAAGCCGAGGATTCAAGGGAAGGGGACGGATCGCAACACTCGTTTTCCGGTCCAAAGACCAAGGGGAAAGCACGATTGCGGTTTCGGCCGTCGCGGCCAATAGTCCCAGAGGCCAGCCCGTGTCCTTTGAAACCCGCACATCGCGGATCGTTATTCGCTAACGCCGGGTGAACGAGGGCTGTTCAGGGGGAGGTGCTCGTCACTGTCTGTTTTCGTCGAAGACCCCCCCACCAACCACCATGCGACTCAAACAGACAGTGACTCACACTGGCTTCTAGCCGC
>JAFGNQ010000461.1 GCA_016926925.1 Candidatus Aminicenantota bacterium | reverse complement strand
TAGAAGAAACTTGAGGTCGTCTTTCATTCGCCAGATCCAGCTCCAGACGCCCCAGTGATAATCCTTGAAGAGGACTTTCATAGCGCACAAGAAGCTGGCCCCGACACTGTAGATCTCCCCGCCGTTCAGCTTATCTTCCGTGCCCCCGAAGAGTCTGTTGTAAAGGCTTTTCATCGCCCAAATCCCGTGTGTTTGCGTTCCTCCGACACAGCCGGGAACAGCCGTCCAGTTCAAGCCGTTGTATGTTCTGAAGAGTATAGGTAGACCGGGAAATGGAGCCCACCGGTCATAGACACCTACGTAGAGAGCGCCGTTGTGAACTTCGAGCGATCCGCAGCCGCCGCCTCCGGGGAAGTTATAGGATACATGCCAATCTCCCGGCAGTCCGTTTGTCCGGTAGACTTTAGCCCCGCCTTCATAGGCTCCGACATAGAGCTGTCCGTTGAATACCTTCATGGCGTTGATATGACCTGGAGGGAAATATAATGTCTCCTCTGCGAACTTCGTCCAGGCCGAGGTGCCGTCCGTTCTCCAGACTTGAATCCCGTTTATGTTGTCAAGTCCGCATCCGAGATAAAGATAACCGTTGAATACCGCGAACCTCCAGAAGTCCTTGCTGTTTGTGTTCGGCGAAGGGTACTGATTCCAGGTGTTGGCATCGGAAGTTCTGAATATGCCGTCTCCTGCGACAACGTACAGCTTGCCTTTAAAGACGGCCATTTCTCCGGAACAGTTATCCCCGGAAATTCCGCCGCCTCCGACCATAATGGGAAGGTAGGACCAGGATTGCCCGTCGGGTGTCCGGAAAAGTCCCTCATCCGTGTGCAGATAGAGATAGGAGCCGAAAACGAACATATCCACGTAAGTGATGCTGGGAACGGTTGACCAGGGTGGCGTGACATCGTCCCAGATTTTGCATGCGGCGGACTCGAGCCGGTAAATCCGTGTTCGATATTTTCCTGCGGAGTCGTCGTAACCGCCGACTGCAGCGTAGAGTATATTGCCGAATACGACCATTCGTTTGACCGTCGTGTTTCCCGGGAAGGGCTTGTGGAATATTTTCTGCGCAGCCGCATTCACTGGATGGGCTGTCAGCGACAGAATGATGAGGAGAAGAAAAGCGGTCAAGATGCGGCGATTATTAGCCCCATAGCCTGGATACGGATCTCTATTTTTCCCATTCTTTAAGAAAGAGCCCATCTCCCTTACCTCCTGATTTATTTAGGAAAGAAGCCATTTCTGCGAGCCTAAGCCATTTTAACATGCCCGCAAAAATGTCGTCCCTCGCGTTCACTCGGAATTATCCCATTGCTTGGATATAAAATCTCATTCTTTTTTATTAAAATTAAGATAAAAAGTCAAAGTTCTACTGCAAGCGGCTACAAGCTCGAGTTGCATTGTGCTTGCTTCGTTTTGTTAGATAAGGAGGCAAGGGAGTCTCATATTAGGAACTTTTCCGGGAAAAAATCGTCTTCCAATATTGAATGCGGTGTTTTTTATATAATTTTAATCAGGAGGGCGTTTTGGAAGAAAAAACGGACATCGTAAAAAGGCTCGTCACTTTTGTCGCCTTCACTTTCGGAATCAGCTCCGTTTTCATGGGTTGGGCTATTTCATCGGGGAGTATGGGCGCAGGGGGAGGGCTGGCAGCGATGGGCGGTATGTGGAGTCCGGGAATCGCTGCAATACTGACACAGCTCAGCTATAGGAAAAGCCTTCGCGGATTCGGCTGGGGATGGGGAAAAACGAAGTATCAGGTTTGGAGTTACGTCATCCCCATTCTCTATGTCGGTACCGTTCACGGGATTGTCTGGATTTCAGGGTTGGGGGGCTTTAATGGTGAGCCTTTGACATCCGGCCTGGGAAATACTTTAAAAAATATCGCCGTGACAACCGTTTTCGGAAGCCTATTCGCTCTGGGTGAGGAGATCGGTTGGAGTGGTTTTTTTGTGCCCCAATTGGCGAAAATAACCGGTTTTGCAAAAACCTCTCTGGCGAGAGGGATTGTCTGGTCGGTGTGGCATTATCCCCTTATCATCGGAGGAGTCTATGGTCCGGATAACGTACCTGTTTGGTATAAGCTCGTTTTCTTTACGATAACCATGACCTGTGTCAGTTTTGCCTTTACCTGGATGAGGTTGAAATCAGGCAGCCTCTACACAGGGATGTTCATGCACGCCAGCCATAATTTGTTTTTCCAGGGAGTATTCGACAGGTTGACAACCGAAACCGATAAAACCTGGTATTTTGTCGACGAGTTCGGCGCGATATCGGCCGCTGTGGCTATTGTGGTGGCGCTTATATTCTGGAGCAAGCGCAGGCAGCTCTGATTCTAATTTAAGGCGGCCGCTTTAGTTGCCGCCGCAAACACTCTGATCAAATCAGCCGGTAGATTTATTCCAGCCATTCTTGTTTTTTTTATCTTCAAGAAATAGAATGAGTTTTTTAGATCTCTCGACTTGGCTGGTAGCTGATCTTTTTACGTACAGCTTTTTACAAATTCCTGGATGTGCCGCCAACGTCGTTCACAGAAAGCCTTTTTCCGAGCATGTGTTGGCTTGTCGCTCAATGCCTTACGCTGATACCTCAATAAGGAGAAGGAAACATGATTCATGAGAAAAAATTTGGGTTGGTCGTTCGCTTATTCATCGCTGCATTCTTTTGCTGTGGTTTGATTTCATCTGCATTCGGTGCCGATTTCACCACGGACACGTTCAAGAATTTGAAATGGAGACAGATCGGACCGGCCGCTTTCGGCGGAAGGATCGACGATGTCGAGGCCGTACCCGGAAGTCCGGAAATCATCTATATCGGCGCCGCTTCGGGGGGGATATTCAAGAGCGAAGACAATGGAATGACCTGGAAAGCGGTCTTCGATCAGGTGGGGACAGCGCTGACCATCGGGGATATCGCCATCGCTCCTTCCGATCCGAACATCGTATGGGCGGGAACCGGAGAGCCCAACAACAGACAGAGTTCCTCCTGGGGAGACGGCGTCTACAGATCTTTGGACGGAGGGCAGACCTGGCAGTGTATGGGGCTGAAGGATACGCACCACATCGGGCGCATCGCTATCGATCCCGCTAATCCACAAGTGGTGTTCGTGGCGGCTCTGGGCCACCTCTGGGGGCCCAACGCGGAGAGAGGCATTTTCAGGACCCGCGACGGCGGCAAAACATGGGAGAAGAGTCTCTTCATCAATGAAGATACAGGCTGTGTGGATGTGGTCATGGAGGACAACGGCCGAATCATCTATGCAGCCGCATATCAGAGGCGGCGCCAGGCCTGGGGTTTTATCGGAGGCGGCCCACACGCCGGAATCTACCGTTCACTGGATCAGGGAAATTCATGGGAAAGGCTCAGTAATGGGCTGCCCGAAGGCGACACCGGCCGTATCGGACTTGCCGTCTCAAGAGGCGATTCACCCAATGTCTACGCTGTAATCCAGCACAAGGAGGGAGGGTATTTCCGTTCGCAGGATCATGGTCAGACCTGGGTGCATATGAGCAAACCGGCATATCCTCATATGTTCATGGTCTATTTCAGCAAAATCCGTGTCGATCCTCAAAATCCCGACAAAATCTGGGACCTGGGATACGGAGTTTCCGTCTCCATTGACGGCGGGAAGACTTTTACGGATAAAGGAACATGGGAGAACATCCACACCGACCATCACGCCCTCTGGATAGACCCGAACGATCCCGATCATCTTCTCCTGGCAGGGGACGGGGGATTTTACATGTCTTACAATGGGAGCAAAACCTGGGAATTTGTCAACAACCTGCCCATCGCGCAATTCTACGCCATAGGTATCGACACGCGGAAGCCTTACTGGGTATATGGAGGGGCTCAGGATCACGGGGCCTATGGGCTGCCCAGCCGGAGCGACAGCCGGTTCGGTATCCGTAATTGTGATGTCGTCCCCGTTGCCTTCGGTGATGCTTTTTACTGTGTCGTCGATCCTGAAAACCCCCATATCGTTTACACCGAGAATCAGGAAGGCCGCCTCCTGCAGATCAATATGAAGACGCATGAGGAACGGGTCATCCGGCCGGTTCCCGACAATCCGGAGGAAGTCTACCGCTTCAACTGGAAATGTCCTTTGATCCTGTCTCCGCACGATCACAAAACCCTCTACTATGGCGGGAATAAGATTTTGAAGTCGGGTGATCAAGGCTACAGTTGGGAGACGATCAGTCCCGACCTGACACAAAATCAGGATTGGAAGAAACTTCCCATTATGGGGATGGAGCGTACGGAAGAGACCATCAGCGTGAACTATGGTGTGGCGCACTTCGGCACCATAACCACCTTATCCGAATCCCCTGTTCAAGCAGGTCTCATCTATGCCGGAACCGACGACGGGAATGTGCAGGTGACGATCGACGGAGGTCGAAACTGGTCGAATTTGAGCGGGCGGTTTCGTCTGTCCAAGCCCTATTGGGTGAGCCATGTGCGGGCTTCGAATCATGGTGCAGGCACGGCATACGTCTGTTTCGACGGCCACTGGGCCGATGATTTTGCCCCTTATCTGTTCAAGACTGAGGATTTTGGTAAGACCTGGAAGAGCATCCGGGGGGATCTCCCGGACGGGATGGTGGTCAATACTCTGGCCGAGCATCCGAGAAATCCGAACCTGTTGTTCATCGGTACGGAATTCGGTTTGTTCCTTTCTGTAAATGGAGGTGCAAACTGGGTTTTGGCTCGAAGTAATCTGCCTCGCGTTCCTGTGGATGATATTATCGTCAACGCAAGAGAAAACGATCTCATCCTCGGTACCCACGGCCGCGGAATCTTTATAATGGATGATATCACCTGGCTGGAAAAGCTGGATGAGGGTGCTTTGAGAGCGGAAGCACAGCTCTTTCCCGTCAGGGATGCGGTCCAGTACTACGAATCCCGAAAACTTCCTGATCCGGGGGCAGCCCAGTATTTCGGACCGAATCCCGACTACGGGGCTCTCATCACCTACTATTTGAAAAATGATCCTCCGCAGGCCGAAGAATCTGAAAATATGTTGAGTGTCGAAATTTTCATTATGGAAAAGGATGGAAATACGGTTCGAAAAATCGATGGTCCGGATGGAAAAGGTTTTCATCGTGTTGCTTGGGACCTTCACTATGAACTCGGCTTCGATCCCGAAGGAACAAGCGAGGGGTATTATGAGCCGAAGAAAGGTCCTTTTGTCCTTCCCGGCGAATACACGGTCAAGCTTAAAGCACGGGGGATGGAATCGACACAGACAGTCGTGGTCAGTCTCGATCCCAGGATCGAAGCAGAGCCGGATGTGCTGCAGAAGAGACTGGAAGCCAGCAAGAGCGTAAACAGCATGGCTAAAGCGTTTGTGGATAGCCGGAAGGCCATCAAGGGAATTCAGGATGAGATCGGGCGTATCAAAAATGTTTTGAAGAGTGCGGATGATCTGCCGCAGGGAATCAATTCACGAGTGGATGACATATCAAAAAAATTAGATGAAGTGAAGAAAGAATTTGAAACGGACTGGTACGGAATGGAATTCAGTATTATGGATTTGATTGGACAGCTGGATGCTTCTGTATCGGCCCCGACGCGGAGTCAAATGAAAACCATCACGCACCTTCATGCAAAATTGGATAAGGCCATCGAATTGATCAACGGTTTGATCACAGCGGATCTCCCAAAATTGAATAAAAATCTGGTAGAGCATGACATCCCTTTTATTACAGTGCAGCCGATAAAACGAGATAATTCGAGATAAGAGAAGTTTTGATTCATTTTTGATCGAAGCACATTAGATTTCTGTAATAAAATTGACAATTTCTTGCTGATGGCATACTATTACGATAATCGTAATAAAGATACATCCTTTTTTCAGCAGGGGAGTTGAGTGACTGAGAGAGATATTTTATATTCTTGGAAAGAAATCTCCGGCTATCTTGGGTGGTCCGAAAAGACCTGTCGCCGGTTCGAGATGGAGCTCGATCTTCCTGTCCATCGCCTCGAAGATTCTCCCAAAGCACGGGTATTCGCTTACAAAAATGAGTTAGATCGTTGGATGGCGGGAATTATTAAATAGTTTTTCCCAAATCCAGATCCCCCTCCCTGATTATTTCAATCCTGTCTCGTAAAAAGCGAAAAAAACGGAAGAAAAGGGAAGTATAAGGAACTTTTCCTGTAAATCCTTGACCCAAGTACCCTCAGGACTTATTGATGAAGTAGATCGGGGGGTAAGAGTGAAGGAACCTTCAAGTATTAGAAGCCGGTCGTCCATACGATATAGGATCCATTTTTTCCTCTTAATTTTGCTCGTCTGTCCTTCTTTTAGCGGCTTTAAAGAAATTTCCCCTCGGACAATAGATATCAGGATAGCCGCCGATATCGAGATCATATCGGAAGCAGAGAACAAGACGGATCTTCAGCTGAACACCACACTTTGCAAAATCATCGATGATTTTGCACGTGAATTCGAGAAGCGCTTCGAGCTCTGCTTTCGAATCAAAGACATTGAATACTGGAAACCCGGAGAAAGCTTTACATGCATTGAGGATTGTTTCAATAATTTGCGGAGAAACGTCCGTGCTCGCGGCAGCGATATCGTCTTAGGTATAGCGGCTGCAAAAAGAATCGAGGACTGCCATTCCGGGATCTCCGATTACTGCAGCGGATATATCCTTATAAAAAACGATTCTCATCAATCGAATACACAGGAGCTCAAATTTTTAATCCTGCATGAGCTCTGCCATATGTTCGGGGCGGTCGATCTCGATGAACCGAATTCTATCATGGATCTAAATAAACCAGGGTTCGAAATCGATGACTTCACATCAAGAATCATCTCTCTGAACAGGTCAAGGCCGTTTCAATCACGCTCCTTTCCTCTCTCGCGAAATCAACTGGATGAGTCCATTTCCATTCTTAAAGAGAGACAAACCCTGGGCAGGCCGGAACCGTTTATAGCAGCCTTTTTAGTAAACTTGTTGTTGGAGAAAGGGAATTATGAGCAGGCTGTCGAGGAGTGCCGGAAAGGATTAGAACTGAATCCCCTTCAGGCTGAATTGATCAGTCTTCTGGGACAGGCGTACCGAAAAACCGGCGAATCGGATAAATCTGTCGATGAGTTTTTAAAGGCGCTGACCCTGAAACCCATGAATCCGGACCTTCACTACCATCTGGGGTTGACCTATTTGGACATGGATATGTCTCCCCTGGCGATTAAAGAATTTCGGAGAGCGATCGACCTCAACCCTGAAAGTGCTGTGTTTCATTACAATTTAGGTGTGGCTTTTGCCGGGAAGGGGATGCTCGATCCCGCTATCTGTGAATTCCGCAAAGCCGTTCACTTGAGAGAGGATTATGGCGAGGCCAACACGAATTTGGCCGAATGTTTCCTTAGCAAGGGAATGATAGAAGAGGGGATTGCCGCGTCCGAAAAAGCCTTGGAATTGGATGCCGAAGACGCATATGCCTATTCTAATTTAGGATGGGCATATCTTATCAAGGGCATGATGGATACGGCGAAGATGCACTGCTTGAAAGCGATCGAGCTCGATCATGAAATTCCCCAACCGCATAACTTTTTGGGGCTCATATACGCAGCTCAAAATGATGCAGGGGCGGCACTGGAAGAGTTCGGTTGGGCAGTCGAATCGAATCCCGACTATCCCGAAGCACATTTCAATCTGGCGGAACTTTATCGTAAGATCGGTAATTTGCCGCTCGCGATCCATCATTTCAAAAGAGTCATCGCCATTGATCCCCGCCACGTATCAGCGCTGCTCAGCTTAGCAGATATACATTATTCCCAGAAAAAGTATACCCAGGCATGGAAGTATGTTGTCGAAGCTGAAAAATCGGGGACGGATGTGCAGCCCGGATTCAAAATAAAAGTCTTGAACAAATTGGGCATGAAGGAGCTGAAATCGGAATAAGACTGTAAAGGGGTAACTAATAAGGGGTTTTCACTCAATTCCCCTGATCGGGGGCCGGTTCTCAGGCTGGAGAGTAACTGGCCCCTTTGTTTTTTTTAAAGTCTTGATTTGATGGCTTTTGCCAGCTGTTGGATGCCTTTTTCGATCTGGTCGAGTGCAGGGAAGGAATAGTTCAGGCGCAGGGTGTTGCGGCCGCTATCGGTGCAGTGGAAGGGGCGACCTATGACGTAAGCGACGTTGTGTTCGATGGCGGTCTTGAAGATTTCTTTGGCATCGAGCTTTTCGGGCAGCTTTACCCATAAAAACATGCCCCCGGTCGGCTTGGACCAACTGACACCTTCGGGCATGTGTTTGTCCATTGCAGCCAGCATGGTTTCGAGTTTGGGTCTGTAGCATGCAACAGCCTTTTCTATGGTCCGTTTCATTTTTCCCTGTTTGATGTATTCAGCGATTATCAACTGGCTGAACGATTGCGTGCAGAGATCGACGGATTGTTTGAGCATGGCGATTTTGTCGATAAGTGCGGTCTCGGATACGATCCAGCCCATCCTCATTCCGGGGAAAAGAATTTTTGAAAATGTCCTTAGCTGGATGACTCCTTTTCCCCCGGATAGTGTCCATAAACTGGGCAGAACTTTGCCTGTAAACCTCAATTCTCTGTAGGGAGAGTCCTCTACGAGCGGGATTTTATTTTTGTGTGCGATCTCGATAAGTTCGTGCCTTCTCTTCATACTCAAGCTGATTCCCGATGGATTCTGGAAATCGGGCACCGTGTAAATGAAACGCGGTTTTTTCCCCTGGTCACTCAGTTTTTCGAGCTCATTCTTTAAGAGCTTAATATCCATGCCTTCATCGTCCATGGGGATACCTCTCAAATCGGCTCCGCTGCGGTTGAAGGCTTGAACCGCACCCAAATAAGACGGCAGCTCCATGATGATGGGTTCTCCCTCATCCAGGAACAGCAGCGAAAGGAGGTCCAAACCCTGCTGTGACGACGATGTGACACAGATTTGAATTGGAGCAGCTTGTTCACCGAATCCCTTCATATGTGCGGCCAGGGCTTCGAGCATCTCAGGCTCACCCTGGGTGGGACCGTACTGTAGGGCAAGATAGCCCTTCTTTTCAAGAACCTCTTTCGTTATAGAGATAATGTCTTGAACAGGAAAGAGGGAGGGATCCGGCAATCCTCCGCCAAAAGAAACGACTCCCGGTTTCCGAGACCATTTTAAGAGCTCTCGAATCTCGGATGCATAAATTCGGTATGATATGTCTGAGTATAAATAATCCATTATTATTACGCCTCCGGTTAATATATTATATTCAAAACCGCAATATCACAACTACCAATTTCTACTCCCTCAAGATCACCCAATCCGTTTTATATTTAAGCCTTGAAAATCTCATTTAAATAATTTATTTTAGTGCTAATATTCCATAACTCATTGAGAATTAGAATGATACTGTGGTCCGACCCTAAAAAAACTAAAAAAAAGATAATAATCATTACGATTTTGTTGGGTTGTTTCTTTCCCTGCTGTGAAAAACGGGGACCTATTCGCTCAGACGACAT
>JAFGNQ010000080.1 GCA_016926925.1 Candidatus Aminicenantota bacterium | reverse complement strand
AGTAACACACCTGTATAAATATATTTCTTCATAAATCCTCCAGGAAATATTCCGGCTGTCCTTTTTTACTCTGGGATAAGAGGCAAAACGATATGAGACGGGTATTTTTTCGAATGATGGACAGTATTTTTGGCGATGATATACTCAGTTTCATCGAAGTTATTGCCGCCTGTGTTCAGATTTCGGTCAAAGCGGGGAAAATTGCTGCTAGTGACTTGAACTCGGATTCTATGGCCCTTTCCGAAATAATTGCTGGTGGCATGCAGGTCGATTTCCAGTTTATAGACCTCGTCCGGTTTCATCCAGACCCTTTTGTCAAAGCCTTCCCGATAGCGGGCACGAAGTATGCCCTCCTGGATGATGAAGGCCTGTCCCTCGGGTGTGACATCCACGAGCTTGGCTGTGAAGTCCGTATCCCTGGCCGAGGAAGAAACATAGAGAACAACTTTGACAGGACCGGTGACTTCGACGCCTTTTTCGAGAGCGGGAGTTGAGTACACAAGTACATCCTGCCGTATCTCGACCTCTGCCTGGTCGAAAGCCCCGTCCGGAACCTTCCTCCCCGTACAGTTGGAGCAGATCGGACCGCCGGCAGTAGGAACCGGGGTTCTGGGATCGTAGACAAACCTATCAGGAGATTCGTTTTCGGGTTTTTGCATGTCGAGCTTACCGGTTCCGTAGCGGCTGTTCGCATGGCCGTCGCTGTGAAAGTAGTAGGAAGTATATTTGGTTCTAGCCAGGGGCCATTCCTTTTCGCCCCGCCATTCATTCTTTCCCATGACATAGAGATGCACTTTGGACATTTCGGTAATGCCGTTATCTTCACCCTTGAGCCAGTAGTCAAACCACTTCAAGTACGTCCCCCAGTAATTGAACCGTGCATCTCCCAGGTTTCGCTCGCCCACGACCGTATTTTCCGACACGGTCTCCGAAGCGCAGTGCGTTGTCGGCGCAATGATCACGAACTGGTTGTCTCGGCATCGTTCGCTTTCAGCATTCTTCTGAAACAGGTTGAAGAGATACAGCGTCTCGGCGACACAGCCGTCATACCAGGAATTGATATGAAGCGTAGGAACATCGAACCTATCAGAGTCCGTAATATAGCCGAATTGATTCCAGTAGGCATCGGCCGGCTGATGAGAGACGAAATCCTCGAAATCGGTCGGGGGAGCGCCGACATTCTTCATCATGTCCAGGACCGGCAGAGTTTTCAGGGCTTTGAAAAAATCGATGTCCGGCAAATCCGGCGCAGGATTGAAGTATTTCACCGAACGGAGGAATTCTTCTCTGTCCACATTTGCAGGCGGCCTCCAGTAGACTTTGCTCCCATAGATGTAGAACCAGCCCAGCGCAGAAGCCAGCTCGACAGCTCCCCCCGTGAGAAAGCCGAAAGGACGATAGCGTCCGCCGGCACTTCCAAGGGCACCTCCAGCCGCTTGAGGAATCATACATTTAAGATGAGGGTTCTGCAATTTGGCCATCTCGATCTGGTCCTCCCCCAGATAAGAGCATCCGTAGGCGCCCACATTCCCGCTTGACCAGGGCTGTGTCGCGGCCCATGTCACAGCGTCATAGCCATCCTCCGTGTCCGCGGCGGAAACAATGTAATCTCCCTCGGATTCGAACTTTCCTCTACAATCCTGGACGGCCAAAATATAACCGTGACTCACGAACATATGGATGAAATTGTAAGGGTGGTCAGGAGGCAAGGCATGGTAGGTATTCTTGTTATAAGGCGTGCGGACGAGTATGACTGGGAGCTTCCCTTCCGCTCCGACCGGAAAATAAATATCGGTTGAAAGCTTCACCCCGTCCCTCATGGGCACCATGACACTTTTTTCGACTCTGAGCTCATATTTCCCCAAGGGCTTGGGATATCTTGGTTGCACCAGTCCCATGCCGGATGCAACGAGAATGAAGACAAGCAGTATCCCTAGAGAACAACTTTTACATTTAAAGCCTCTAATCAATACGATGTTTCTTATGTTGGACATTTTCCCTCCTTCTTAATATGTGTTGATCATAGTTTCTTCCCAGAATGTTGGCCATAATGTCATCCGGGTTTTCCTCGGTTCGAGCCTTTTGAGCTGCTTTGTAAACAGAATGCATACTGTACAATATCCGGAAATACAATGCATCTGTGCCCAGGAAGATCCTCTCACCTCCACCCCATTCGATGAATTTTTGAATGAAATGCGAAGGCGCCCCGGCCGTGTCAAAGTAGACGCTGTCATAGCTGTCCAAGATCGTTCTTGCGAGTGAAGAGTTAAGCACTGGAGAGCCGAAATGTCCCAAATGGGCGATCACGATAGGGATTCGGTACCGGCCAAGCAGCTCGCTTCTGCCGCTGTCGTCACAGTAGTTTTCCAAGATTCCGTTTCGGCTTTTCTGGGAGATGCCTCCATATTTCTTATCAAGGTTCCGGGCCAATCCGGAAGGCCCGCCATGGAAGAGGAGATAGAGCCCGAGGTCATCAGCCATCCCATATATCATCCGCAGTTTCTCCTCAACATCTCGCGGATTGTGGCTGGGCTGCGGCAAAAAACTCTGCATGTTGGGATGAAGCTTGAGACCGATGATATGATAATCCTCCACAAAATGCTTTATCGTTTTTTTGATATTGCGGAGAGATAGGCGATGGATATCGATGGAGCCCAAAAGCCTCAGCCTTTGATGTTTAAAGCACTTTTGCACATATTCAGTCGGTAGCCACGGCTCGACAGGCAGCAGAACCGCTTCATCCACCAAAACCTCATTCATCTCCTCCAGGATCTTGCTCACCCCGGTTCGACGGAAGGCCTTCTTCAAGTCATAGTTTTCATAACCGGGGATAACCCGAAGCGCCATGTTGAACAGAAAAAAAGCATATTTATTGTAATCGACTTTCCCGAGCCATCCGACAAAACCGGGAGTGTCTTTCGCCTCTTTTCTTCCCAAATTTTCCTTGTAAAGAAATTCTCCAGGATTGACTTCGGAATAATCTTCGTAGTGGACGACGCCTATCACATCAAAGGGATGAATATGTGTTTCGACAATCTTCAAGCCGTACTTATGCTTCAGATTACGGATATAAGGCAGGAAATCTCTGAGCAATCGCGCTTTCGAAACCATAGCGAAAAATAGTGGGACACAATACAATTTCTGTATACCATTATCTTTTCATGCATGCGATGTCAAGAAAATATTATCGATCATATTCAGGATAATGGTCTTCCGGGTTCGAGTTGAGAATGACCTGAAGGGAATTTAAATGATGTTCTTTTTCTTTAAAACTTCTATATCAGCCGGAGAGAAGCCGAGTGCGGCTAAAATCTCAAGATTGTGTTCGCCCAGCGAAGGAGGCGGCAGCCGGTATTGATTGACAGTATCCGAGAAGCGAACCGGATTTGCCAGGGATTTCACCCGCCCCGTCGTTTGATGCTCGAGTTCTACAAGAAAGCCCCGTTCAAGTAGCTGAGGATGAGCCAGAGTATCAGGGACTGAATTGATAGGACCGCAGGGTATCTGAGCCTTGCGAAAAGCGTCCAGCCAATACCCGGCTTTTCTCTCTTTCAACTTTTCCTCAATAATTGCCCGCAAGGCGTCCCGGTTGGCCATTCGGTCGGCATTGGTAGCGAAACAAGGATCGTTCATTACATTATCAGTCATGTCGAGCAACTCACAGAACAGAGCCCAGAGTCGTTGTGTCCCCACGGCTACAATGATGGGCTTGTCCTCAGTTCGAAAAACCTCATAAGGAGCGATGTTGGGATGCAGATTCCCCAACCGCTGCGGTTTTTTATCGGCATTGAGGTAGCCGCTGGCCAGAATGGCCAGCCAAGCACTCTGGCTCTCCAGAAGACTGATATCAAGAACCTGTCCACGACCGTTTTTCTCGCGAGCCAGCAAAGCTCCCATAACTCCTAAGGCGGCATATACGCCTGCCGTCATATCTGCTAAAGGGATGGGATACCGGACCGGCCCCGCCTCCGGCGCTCCTGTTAAACTCATCAAACCGCTCTCCCCCTGGGAAATGACATCATAACCAGGACGTTCCGCATCGGGCCCGGTCATACCGTAGCCGGTGATCGAAACATAGACCAGACGAGGATTCAATTTCATGAGTGTGGAGGAATCCACTCCTGTTTTTTGACGCGAGCTCTGGCGCGGCAGGTTGGTGACGAATACATCAGCCTTAGAGACAAGCTTGTGCATGATGGCTTTACCTTCTTCGGGCTTCAAATCGAGAGTGAGGCTCTTTTTGTTTCTGTTGATAGCAAGAAAATACGTACTCTCTCCTTTCAGGAATGGAGGCCCCCAGCCGCGGGACTGGTCACCCGAACCAGGCTGTTCCACTTTAATGATCTCCGCCCCCATGTCCCCTAGCATCATTGTGCAGTAGGGTCCTGCCAATGCCTGAGTCAAATCAATAACACGAATATTATCGAGTACGCTCATGAGGACCTCTTTGCGAAGAATATTAAAATCTGGCGCATTTTACCACCCTTTCCGGGCAGATGCAAAACAAATTTGAATCTTATAATCTATAATCTATTCCGGTTGACCTATTGATATTTATATGATATATCTTTCAAACCCCGAATGGAATTGGAACTAAGCAAAAATATGATAAAGAAGTTCTTTTCAATCAGCACCAAAACAAACGGTGGAAAAACTCCAAATTTTTAAAAAAGGAGAAAAATATGGCAGATAAAGTTTATGAAGGCTTCAAATGGTCGGAGATGATTTCCAAGCAACCCCCGAATCCGACTATGGACAAAAAGCTGATTATCACCGTATGCCCGACCGGGGGCACAACAACCAGAAGGCAGAATCCCTATCAGCCTTACACAGCCAAGGAGATCGCTGATCAGACGATAGCAGCCTACGAAGAGGGAGCGACGGTCGCTCATCTTCACACCAGAAATCCGGATGGCTCTATGGGAGCACCCAAAGAAGTTTTAAAGGAATGTATCGACATGATTCTCGATAAGTGTCCTGATATGATCATCCAGCCAAGCTCTTGCGAGAGCTATGTTCCCGGAGCTACCCACTACAGCTACGAGGCTGTTAAACCTCTGGTGGATCTCTTCTCGGGGAACGACAGAAAGTATATGGAATCTACCATATTCACCCCGGTGTCCTATGCGGCAGAGACATTGGATAATGAAGTTGAATTGAGCATCGCTACCGAAACAAACACAGTGAAGACAATCCAATACCTTCAAGAAAATAAGATCAAACCCGAGTTTATGAACCACAACTGGGAAGCCATTATGAATGTCAAAGAATGGCTCATCAAACCCGGCATTCTCGATAAGCCCTATCTCATGTCCATGGGACCCGGAATGCACAACGCCGCAGAGACTTACCCCGACCCTTGGGGTTATATGTACCTCCTAGGTATGATAAAAATGATGCCGGAAGGAAGTGTCATCGGGCTCAGTGCCGGCGGCCGGAATTGGCTCGCCTTGAGTACATTTGCGATTCTCATGGGCGTGGAGAGTATTCGCGTGGGGATGGAAGACCATATCCACATGTATCCTCACAAGGATGAGATCATAAAACGCAGCGCCGATAGCGCCAAGAAAATCGCCACTATCTCCCGAGAGCTGGGCAGAGAAATCGCCACTGCCGAAGAAGCCAGGGAAATCCTGGGAATCTACCACGGAGCCAACATCTAAAAACACTTCGCATACAGGGAGTTGATCTATTGAAAAAACTTAGAGTCGGACTGATTGGTTTGGGTGCTGTAGCCGAGGTTCACCTCGGGGGCTACAAGAACGCCAAGAATGTCACAATTGTTGCCGGAGCGGAGATCCGTCCGGACCGCTTAAACCTCATGGCGAAGGAATGGGGATTCAAAGGCTACACAAATTATGAGGAGATGCTGGACAAGGAGAATCCGGATATCGCCTGTATCCTTACGCCTGCATCCAGTCATCGGGAAGTGACGGAAAGGGTCGCCGAACGCGGCGTCCACATTCTCTGCGAGAAGCCAATGACCCTCACGCTTGAAGACGCCAAAGCTATGATTACGAAATGCCGGAATGAGGGAGTGAAATTTCAATACGGCTCAAGCTACCGCTTTTTGTGCGCCTGCCAAAAGGCCAAAGAGCTGATCGATGAAGGCCGGCTCGGTGACATCATACTCCTCATGGAAATCCAGGTTGGGGGCCAAGGGCCCGGGGCTTTTCACGATCTTGGTCCCCACCACTACCCCCCGGGAAGACCAGGCGGTGGGGGTATGGGTCTTGTCGATCACGGCATCCACCTTATCGACGTCTTCAGGTGGTTTACGGGAAGCGAGGTGCAGTCCGTTGTGGGAAAAGGCAACATCTCGGGAGAGCCTCCTGGGACCGAGTTCCTCACTATGTTCTTCGCCACCGGTGCTGTCGGCCAGCTTGTCTACAACGAAGCCAGCTATACTTCTGAAATGCCATATGAAGGCATTTTCGGTTGGGGCGCAGGATGGGATGCTTGCGGCAAACTCACTCCCGGAGGGAACTGGAACGAAACGCCGGGAAATATTCGTGTACACGGAACAAAAGGTGCCCTAAGGATCTTTCACTATCCCAACAAACTGTTCTTCTTCAGCAAAGACAAACGCATTCAAATCCCTGTGGATGACCGGCCTATGCCCGGCAATTTCGCTATGCAGCTCGACTCATTAGCCAAAAGCATCACGAACGGCACAGAGCCCGAAGTGACCGGTACAGACGGACTGAAAGCTCTTAAGGTTCTTCTCGCAGCCTATGAAAGCTTCGCAACAAAAAAGTTCGTCTCCTTGGAATCCATTTCCTTTTAGGACCAATTAAGCGCGCTTGAATCAGTCTTTCTTTTGCTTGTGCTGATCGAACCAGGCATTGATGTGTTGCATCTTGGATATATGATGGCTGGGACGGCCGGCTATGCCGTGACTTTCTTCAGGAAACCTAACCAGAACGGCCTCGATACCCAACTGCTTCAGAGCCTGATAATATTGTTCTGATTCGGACATCGGACACCGCCAGTCTTCTTCTCCGCACATGACCATGGTCGGGCATTTGACATTCTCGACAACGGACAAAAGATTCCGTTTTTCGTAATGTTCCACATTGTCCCAGGGGAATCCTGGGAACCAATATTTGAGACCCAGGCTCGACATATCCGCAGTCAATACCCAACTGTACCAGTTGATGACCGGATATATCGTTGCGGCAGCTCTAAAACGATCCGTATTCCCGATCATCCAGCAGGTAAGCACGCCTCCTCCGCTTCCTCCTGTGACAAAAAGATTGTCCTCATCGATATACCCTTTGGCGATAACGGCATCGACCCCGGAATCGAGGTCGTAAAAATCGTCCCCCGGATACGCGTGATGAATCAAGTTACCGAATTCCTCTCCGTAGCTCGTGCTTCCCCTGGGGTTGGTGTAGAGAACGACATAGCCGCTTGTTGCCATAGCCTGCATTTCGATCTCGAACCGGTCACCGTAATTGGCGAAGGGCCCGCCGTGGATTTTGAGGACCAAGGGGTATTTCTTGGAAGGATCGAATCCCGGCGGCTTCATGATCCAACCATGAATATCCCGGCCGTCTTTGGAGGACTTGTACCAAATCTCCTCCACCTCTCCTAGAGCTTTGTAGTCAAAAAGGTCTTTGTTGACAGCAGTGATAACACGCATTTTGGGATTTGTCAGTGTTCCTACAGCGACATCGGAAGGAACATAAGGCGTTGTTGTAACGTAAGCGAAGTTTCCGTTTTTCGCGACAGAGAATCCCCCTCCCCCCAGGTTGCCCGTTATAGCCTTGATATTCCCATTCAAGGTCGTATAGGCAAGCTTCGTATTCCCTTTGTCGTCGTAGGCGAAATACACCCCCTTGCCGTCACTTCCCCATTGAACATTGGATACGCTCCTGTCAAGGTTGTCGATCACAACACGAGAATTGCTTCCGTCTCGATTCATCACATAGAGCTTGGTAAGCTGGTAACCCTGATACCGATCGTCAAAACCCGTGTAGGCAATGAGCTTGCCGTCAGGAGATACGGCTGGGGAACCGTCCGGTCCCCTGCGATCCGTCAGTTTTTTCATCGCCCCGTCCGCAACCGCAAATTCATAAATCTCTCCATCCATGATTTCGTATTCCCAATCGTCTCTGCGGTTAGCTGAAAGAACGATGCATTTGCTGTCCGGTGTCCACTCCAGGTTAGCACCGAAAAGAGCGAAAGGATGGTGAAAATCCCCCTTGGAAAGCTGTCTGGGCGTTCCGCCGTCCGCTGGAATGACGAAAAGATGCATGTAGCCCATAGCGACCTTATACCCCATACCGTCAAAACGATAAAAAGATTTGTCTATGACTGTGGCAGGCGCAGCCCATTTAGCTCCGGGAGGTGCAGGCAGAGGCGAAGCTACGGTCATCGGTTTTGCCGGAACGACCGAGGAAAATGCAATGTGCTTCCCATCCGGAGACCAGGAAATCCCGCTGGGAGGGAAAAGCAGGTTTGTCAGCATCACGGTCTCACCTGTATCCATCCAGCGTTTATAGATCTGCGGCTTGCCGTCTCTGGTAGAGACAAACATGATTTTATTTCCGTCGGGCGACCAGCGAGGGGAGCTGTCATTATAGAGCCCGCTGGTCAAAGGGCGATTTCCCGTACCATCGAAGTTGATGATCCATAGGTTGGAGTACCGTCTGTCCGTCATGACATCCATTATCTGGCGCACATAGATGATTTTTGAACCGTCCGGTGAAATCTGAACATCCCCGACACTCTCCAGATCAAAATAATCCCGAAGAGTGAACACCTTGGACAGATCCTGATCTGAATGGCTCACGGCAGAAATCCCGATCATCAACAACAGCATAATCAACCCTTTAGTTGAAATTTTTCTCACAATCGACCTCCTTGATATAAAATGATATGTAAGATTACCCACAAATGGAAGTGAATAAGGATTTAAGAATGTGAACACCCAATGTCTTAACATGGAGCTTATACCACAAGAAATGCAACCAAGTCAAAACTCTTAACATATCGTTCAAAATCCCGATCAACCACATATATCCTGGATTATTCACGAGTCGAGGTTGCATTTTATGTATAAGCCAGGCTCATTAGAGTGAAATGGAATTGAATTTGATATATACTGTGAATTTAAATGAATAGTTCCTTAAAAAAAAGAGTATATCTTAGCTAATATTAAATCAATGGAGGTCAAATTGAAAAAGGCGTTTGTATTATGTTCTTGCATCTGTTTATTTTTCGGTTCAAGCTTGATAGCAGCAGCAGGTCAGAGCCAAGTCGACGGCACATGGGACGGTATCATCGAGATTATGGGCCAGAAATTGGAGTTCGTTGCGCATTTCAAGACCGAGGGAGGAGAGCTTAAAGGCACGATGGACATTCCTTTGCAGGGCGTCAATGGGCTGCCCCTCAAAGATATCGCCTACGAGCACCCGAATATCTCCTTCATACTGGAAACTCCACAGGCTGTAGCCGGTTTCGAGGGGACTGTCGAGGGGGATAAGATAACCGGTCATTTTGAACAAGGTGGAATAAGGGGCGCTTTCAGTTTATCTCGCTCGATGGAGAAAGCTGAAAAAGAACCTGAAAAACCGAAAGTGCCCCTGCCTTACGATGTTGAAGAGGTGACATTTCATAACGGCGACATCAAATTCACAGGCGAATTGAAGCGGCCAAAAAAAGAGGGAAAACACCCGGCTGTGGTTATGATCACCGGCAGCGGTCCTCAAAATCGGTACGAGGAACTTTTCGGATGGAAGATCTTTCAGGACATCGCCGACCATTTCACCCGAAACGGCATCGCTGTTTTACTGTACGACGACCGCGGCATGGGCGGTTCCGGCGGCAATGTCTCTGACGCGACCACAGCGGATTTCGCCACGGATGCCTTGGCCGCCTTGAAATACCTCCAATCCCGGAGTGACATCAATCCGAAACAGATCGGT
>JAFGNQ010000460.1 GCA_016926925.1 Candidatus Aminicenantota bacterium | reverse complement strand
TTTTTTCAAACCCTCGGAGTCTACGACCCTGTCTCTATCCAGAATGCGGGCGATGACATAATTCCGTTTGACCCACTCGACCGGTTTCCCCGTTTCCTCGAGTTTTTTTATCATTTGCGTGGACCGGTGCCCTTTTTCCAGCGTGAGGAGCGAAAAGTCATAATGGAATTTCTGGTTCAGCTTGAGGGCTTCGTCGATGATGGCCTTCCCCAATCCCTGGCGGAGGAGTTCTTTTCTCGTTACCATGAGACAACTGTAAACAGCCCGGTGGGTGTGGCCGTCCAGATGAAACCGCTGGGGGAGATTGGCCAGAAAAGAGACGATCTCGTTTCCGCGGTAGGCTGCCAGAAGATGAGTCTTGTCTTCGATACGGTCGAAAAGAAACTTCAGGAATTCGGTCCGGTAGAAGTTGGGAAAGGATTCGATACCGTACTCATCGCGCCAGGAGGAATGGGCCATGCGCTCCAATCCTTCCAGATCGCCCCGGAAGGGCTCGATGGATATCCCTGATAGCATTTCTCCTCCTGCTTCCCCATTCTATCACTAATTTCGGAATTCATGGGAGGGCTTGTGCCTCTTTTTTACACAAAATCCTGAATTCATATTCTTCTATCTCTGTTCCCGGCAACATAAGACGGGTTCCCTCCGCATATACTTCTGCCGCGGCAGAAATCTTGGGCGGATGGAAAGAATGCCCATCTTTCAGAATTCGCCGAAATCTTTTAGTTTCTCAAGGAAAGCCTTCTTATAGGTCTCGCCGATGGGAAGTGTCGTGTTCCCGATTTTGAGCTGATCGGTCTCGATCGTGTCGATATGCCTGAAATTGACGATGTAGGATTTATGGATACGGAAGAATCGGTCGGCCGGGAGCTGCCGGGTGACGCTTTTTAAGTTCATCAAAGCCATGACGCTCTTCGAATGCGTCACGAATACGACATAGTTGCCTGCTCCTTCTATGTAGAGGATGTCGTCGAATTTGATAGGATGGTAATCGGTGCCGCTCTTGATCAGCAAGACCTCTGCGTTTTTGGGCCGTGTTTCTATCTCAGCGGGAGGGAGAGCGGATTTCCGTGTGCTGAGCAGCCGGTGCTGCTTAAGGGCTTTGTTGGATGCTTTGAGAAAACGCTCGAACTCGATCGGTTTCAGAAGATAGTCCACGACCTGATAATCGTAGCTTTCGACCGCGAATTCGGAATAGGCTGTGGTGAAAATGACCAGAGGTTGGTTTGTCAGGGACTTAAGGAACTGTATCCCGGACAAATCGCGCATTTTTATGTCGAGAAAAATCAGGTCGACCGAATGGTTTTGTAGATATTCCAATGCCTTGAGGGCACTCCGGAAAGACCCTGCCGACTCAAGAAATGGAATTTTCTTTATGTAGTCTTCCAGGATTTCGATGGCGATGGGTTCATCGTCGATTACCAGACACTTCAAGACGTTTTCCATCCTTTAAAGAGAAATCGTGAGAAGTACGGAGAAGGTATTTTCAGAAGCCTCTATCTTCAATTTGTGGTTTTTGGGAAAGAGAAGTTCCAACCTCCGCCGCACATTCCGGAGCCCCTGTCCCGTATCGGATTCTTTGAACTCCGATCCTTGCTCGTGGATACTGTTTATTACGGAAAATTCAAGGCGGCCGACTCCGGCCGTCATGGATATGTCGACGAAAGAGGGAGATCTCAAACTTATCCCGTGCTTGAAGGCGTTCTCGATGAATGGAATCAAGAGCATGGGAGGAATCCGGGTCTTTTGTGTCTCTCCCTTTACATTAAAATCGATGGCAATGGCGTCTTCTTCGGAAAAGCGGAGTTTCTGGAGTTTGATGAGCCGGTTTATCTGCTCTATTTCTTTATCAAGGTCGACGCGATCCGATTGGCTCTCATGGATCATGTAGCGCATCAGGTGAGAGAGGTGGGCGATCCCTTCGGCCGTGCTCTTGTCCTGATTTCTCGCCATTCCGAAGAGGTTGTTGAGCGTGTTGAAGAGAAAATGGGGATTGATCTGTGCTTTCAGCAGGTCAAGCTCTGTCCGGAGCTGTTTGGATTCGATATCCTTGATCTGTATGCGCTGACGGCCGGCTTTCTTGATGAGTTTTGCAGAGGTGCTGATGACTAAAGTGAAGGAGATGAAATACAGGGAGCCGGGGAAGCCGCCTTTATAGGCAAAGTACTCTCTGAAGATGAAATTGGCTGCCAGTGACGATACCGCCACGACCGGCAGGAGCAGGGCGAAATATATGCCGTATCGTCTGTTGAGGAAATATTTTTCCAGAATAAAAAAATGGGCGTAGACGGGCGGAATCAGCACGGCGATATGTCCGAGGTTGTGCCAAACGAGCTGCCAAAAGGGAAGCGCTTGAGCTTCGGGAGTTACGGATAGAAATACGAAAAAGAACGTCCAGAAGAGGAGGTGCTGAAACACACGGGAAGTAATCAAGCTTTTGATCGTATACTGCTCGGCTTCCGTTTTCACAAACTGAATATACCCGTATGAGCTGCCGAAATCAAATTTAGAGCTGTTTTTGAAGATGGATTGATCCTTTTTTTAGGGGAGATTATCACGAGCTTTGCCCCGTTCATGTATTTCCTGTGGCGGCTCTCTGAGGAAGCCGTATAGTGATGATAAGGAGGTTTTGAATGGACAATCAACGTAAATTCAATGGGTTCAGCCGCAGGCGATTTCTGTCGCAGGCGCTTCCGGCCTGTTCGCTCCTATGCCTCGGGGCCGGCAGCGGTGTGCTGGGATTTTCCCCTGCATTGAAGAAAGCTTTTCAGAAGGCTAAGCACAAATTCGACGAAGAGCTTCCGATGAAGCTCACCGGCCGGCAGCTCATGGCCTTCACTTACGGCAGGGATTACATCCCATTATTGAAGCTTCTTTCCGAAGAGATAGGCAAAGACACCCTCATAGCCATACTCAAAAAGCACAGCGCGAATCAAGGAACTCAAGTGGGTAGAATGATGGCGAAGCAATTTGGAAAAAACGATTTCGCCACACTCAAGAAGATTTTCAGCCCGGACAGTCCGAATTTTAAAAATTCTTTGACACTGACCATCACCGAAGATACGGATGCCGTACATGAGCTCAAAGTCACGGAATGTATTTGGGCGGATGCATTTTTACAATCCAAAGCAGGGGAATTGGGAGAGGCGGCTATTTGTCATGGAGATTATGCAATGGCGACCGCTTTTAACCCCAAAATCGAGATGGTGCGGGACAAGACTTTGATGCAGGGTCATGACTGCTGCAATCATCGATACCTGCTGAAAACGTAGTTCCTACAATCTATAATTCGAGGGACATCATACTTGACCAATTTCTTAGGCAAAGGAATAAAGCCCTCTTCTCAGCGAATTGAGTATGATGTCCTCTTTTCTTATTTTAGACGTCGATGCCCATTTTGCGCATGAGTATAAGCGCATTAAAGCTCTCGCACTTTCCCTGTTTCAGTTTGTAGTCGAAGAGAAGTTTGTCTCCCTCGATGTAGCCGTCGAAGTGAAAATTGCGGATATTTTCGGGGAAAGCCTCTTCCAGTTTGGTCAGTTCCAGATCGTGCGTGGCAACGAGGCCGTCGGCATGGCTGTTTGCGAGCTGTTTGAGCAGGGCGAGGGCCCCGGCTTGCCTGTCAAGCGCGTTGGTTCCTTTGAGCATTTCATCCAGGAGAAAGAACACCCTCTCATACTCTGAAACCGCATCGATGACCATCTTCAGTCGTTGAAGCTCGGCATAGAAGAGAGACAGGTTTTTGTCCAGAGAGTCGCTGACTTTCAAATTGGTATACAGCTTGAAAGGAGAGATGAGGCACTTGGCAGCACAGACGGGAGCTCCGGCTAAGGCCAGGACCATATTCACGCCGATCGTCTTAAGAAGAGTGCTTTTCCCGGACATGTTGGGACCGGTGATGATCCAAATTTTTCCTTTTCCGCTAAAATCGATATCATTGCCGACTCTATTGTCGTCCTGGATGAGGGGGTGGCCGAGATTTCCCGCTTGGAAGACAAAATCCGCTTCGCTCAATTCGGGAAGCGTCCAGTTCGGGTGGTTGAAATGCAGGCAGGCGAAACTGGAGAGTGCTTCGAACAGGCCGATGGCCTCAAACCATCCGGGCACATGAGCCGCGACCGTGTCCTTCCATTTTTCCAGCCTGTATGTCCAGTGAAGATCCCATAAAAAGAGGGTGTTGAGAATCGGGTGCAGGAGACCGTTCCGTCTGAGCTCGAGATATCCTACGAGTGACGAAATTTTGCGGATATAGATGGAGGCGGATTTTCCTTCGTGGTGAAGGCTGTCTCCGATTTTTTTGAGAACCTCGCAAGTATAATTTCCCTGTTCGATTTCCCGGATGATAAGGGAGTAATTTCTTAGAATTCCGGCGTTTTTCATGGACATTTGATAAAGAAGCGTGAGCTTTTCTCTATAGCGCCTGTTGAGAATGTGCTGGATAATCATAGGAATCAAAATGACAGGCCAGGGCAGACCCGCGGCGATCAAACCGATGAATCCCAATGTGGAGAAAGGCATAATGTGCATGAACCGGATCAGCTTCCGATTCGGGAGAATGAAAGCGCGCTCGTTGATAAGATCCGTGATGGCTTCCAGCCTTTCCTGTGAATCTTCGACCAGTTTGCCTTGTGCCTGGACCTGCTGCCGGAGATCGATCATCCCGCTGAGCTCGGCCACGGCTTTTTGCGTTTCAATTATCTTCGGGGACTCGTTTGCCTGAGGGAGGGATTTTAACCTTTCTGATAGGCAGCGGCACCCCATGCCTGTAGTGGCCCGGTTTAAAAAATGAAAAATGCTTCTCTCGCCGAACATGTCCAGGTCCGAACTGTAGGCGTGATCCGGATCGGCGAAGGAATCTCCCGGGCTGTAATCAGGGAAATCGTGTTTTAAAGACTTGATTTCTTCTTCGTTCACGGTTTTGAGTGTCTGGATGAATGTTTTCTTCTTGATGAAATTTTCGTGGATGATGGCTGCCGTTAAAAATATGACTGCTATCAAGATGAGCGACAGAAGATAGATTGTCGCATAGGCAGTGGCGGCTTTGTAAAAAGCGGCAATAAACGCTGCGGCCAGCGCCAGCTTGACCCCTGAGAGGGTATTCTCGATTCTCTTGATCCGCTTTATTTCGGAATCGAATTGCTCTATTCTTGTCACGTATACATTTCTGGGATTCTTAGGTTTCATCAGTTTATCCAATCATTCTTCCGGCCTGAATTATTTTATAAAATAGAATGTCCGGATTCTATTGTTTCTTTTAAAAACCTATGATTAAAGCTTTAGGACATTTTTCCGGGAAAGGCGCCGTTTGTAAAGTGGATTTCCAAAAAAAACAGTCTTCTTGCCGTTTGGTTAAATATGACATCGCACACGCTCTTTGGTTATGCAATGTGATAGAATAGCGAACAATAAGCGAAAACAAAAAAGCTCGGATTTCTGTGATTTTTCGGATGTCAGAAAGTTGATGGGTCGTAAGAGATCTTTGGAAGGGAGATAGAATAAGGGCATAAGCGTGTCCAATCCTTATTGTTTATAAGTCATTCAGTGGTAAAAGGGATTGAGAGGCTGGAATACGAACAGCGAGAATCCGTGATTTGTAAACATAAGCCGGGGATGAAACGGTTGCTAGAGTGGATGGGATATGGATATCGCTGTTGCAGCTCGGAAAACAGGCATTTTTACACGAAGGATCTGTCCTGCATCATTTGAAGAGCATTCCATGACGGTGCATGAAAAATTTTACACACAGTTCATTGCCCCTGTCGAATCACGGATGATGCGCTCTATCTGGCGGCTGGTCCGACATGAGCAGCTGGCAGAGGACACACTCCAGGATGTTCTTATCCTCATTTGGAGAAAAAGAGAGCGAATCCGCCGCCATCCGAATCCTGAGGCATTGATTTTAAAGATGTGTCTGGACTGTGGCTATGACTCGCTGCGAAAACAAGAGAGGAGGCGGAGACTGGTGAAAGCCCGGCAGGCAAAAACAGAAAAATTCTCTGTCGAGAAAAGCGCCGCTCATGAATTGGAAAGAAAAGAACTCGAAGCGGAAGTGCTGGGTGCCATCGCCTGCCTGTCCCGAAAACAAGCCACCGCCGTCTTGATGCGAATTGTCCAGAGGCAGGAATATGACGTGATCGCTCGAGCCATGGAATGCAGCGAGACGACAGCAAGGATTCATGTCTCTAGAGGACGAAAGCGCTTGAGCGAGAGGCTTGCTCATCTTCTGAAATCTTCCGTCGAGGGGGGATCCTTATGAAAAAAGATGATCGCGGTAATCACGAGACGGATGCACTTTTAAAGAATGTTCTGGCGGATGACCTTCCCCTCGAAGCGGAAAAAAGAATGAAAGAACGTTTGCTCGAATTTAGAGAGGCTGAAGCAGGGGCAGGTCGCTTACCCGGGAGGACATTTCAGGGTATCTGGAACCATGTCTTCCGACCGCGGTTACGGCCGCGGATTTTGTGGATGCCTCGCAAGGCGATTCTGGCTTTCTCTTCGATCCTGATGATCGCCTTCGGCGGTTTTCTCCATATTTCCAGCCGGGGGAGCGCCCTGGCCGACACATTCTCTCTCTTGAATGCTTCGATCTCAGTTTCTGATCGATTGCAGCAAACGGAATCGATGTTTTGCACGGCTCGCGTTTCTATGGATCGTGGCATAAATGTGACCTACCTCATCCGGTGGCTGGCATCAGGCGCCTCTCGATTGGATGTGCGAAGAGGTGGGGATATCGAAAAAACCCTTTGGATAACGGGCACGGAAATCATCATCGCCGATAATATCGAGAATACCTCGAAAAGTCTCGAGAGCTTGGACCAGATCGAGTCTTCTCTTTTCGATCCGATCATCGAATTTCTTTCTCCGGAGAGGTTGTCTGAAGTCCTTTATTACAACTGGAAGCCGAGGCGTGCCGTGCGGACGGACGAAGACGGCATAGAAAAGTTCTTTTTTGAAAACGACAAAGGAAAGACTGTTCTGGAAATGACGGTGGATCTGAAAACCTATCTTCCCATGCGAATAACGAAATCGGTTATTGATTCCGGTTCACCGGTTGTCCCGGGGAAAATTATCATGGAAGTAGATTTCGAATGGAATCAGCCAATTCCTCCTCAGTATTTGGATCCTGCATTCCGAAGGGAACTCAATTCATACTCGAATTCGGGGGACATCATACTTAATTCGATGACTGCATTCTTAGATACACCTCTGTCAATTAAGTATAGTGTCCCCGGAATTAAGGAGAAGTAAAATGGTGATTGAAAGGAAAACCGGAGGGTTTTTTCTTCTCGTCGGCAGGGCAGCGATATTGGCTGCAATCGTCATTGCCGTCATATTTTCCGGGAAATTCACCGGTATCATGAATATCAACGGCCTCATTTTTGTTTTGATAGGGGGTGCTGCTCTGGCTTTGATGAGTTTTTCTCTCTCCGATATTGGCCGGGTGATGAAAGGAACATGGGGAAGAATACCGTCTTCTGAGATTGTGAGACAATCCTCCCTCTTCTGGGAGTCTTCCGCACGAAACTTCTGGATGGTGGGAGTATTGGCCAGCGTCATTCTCTTCGTTCTCTCGTTGGTGAGGGGAGAGGGCGGTATCGAAGAAATCGCCGCCCGAATGGCGAACAGCTTCATTCCAACAGTTTATGGATTGATTATGGCCGTGGTCTGTCTTGTCCCTGCGTTGAAGCTTAAAGAGATGTCATTATCGAAGAATGAAGATGATATTACGGCGATGAAGTCTGATGAAAGGGGAAGAAAGTCAACTGAGGCGCTTAAATTTGAAAATATAGCCGGTTATGTCGTCTTCATTGCCTTGATAGCCTGGACAATCATCAAGCCGGCACTCTCGGGTCAGGATTACATCATCAAATCCTGGGAATGGGTAACCCATTGGCCCGCGTTTCTGGTCGTGTTCGGAGGAACGATAGCCATTGCCTTGTTCGTCGACGGCACGATGATAGGACGGACCTCCACTCTTGGCTTCACACTAACCGGTCTTATCGGATCGCTCGTGGGATTCGTTCAAGTGCTGGTAGCCTTCTCCGCAAAGAGCATCCAGGACGTCGCCTCGGCTATGACATTCATCCTCTCCTCCTGTTTTTTTGCTCTCCTGGGGATTATGCTTGTGGGGGCTCCCCTGGAAGACCGGTCGGTCAAGAGCGCAAAAACTGAAAAGCATTCTTTTCCCAGCCGTGTTGCGTGGTATGTCTTCCCTCTGGTAACTCTTATTTTTCTGGCCGTCACTTTCGTCCTCATCATCACACCCGTGAAAAAATGATCGATCCCGATGGTATCACGGCCGAATATATCCGCTGTTCCGATCCGACAGCCGATCTCGTTGCCAAAATCACCCGGACCGCTGGGTGAAGATCTCCGTTTTCCTGCAGTAGAGTGCAAGCAATCAATAGTGGGGGCGGCTCTCATGCCTAAGGAACATACTGCACCTGGACGGCCATGACATCATCGAGATAGACCATGACCTCGGCCCCGCCCGGGAAGGAAAATTTCGGGCGAAATTCGAATTCATACCCGTCCGGGATTTTAAAGGAAAAGAGCTCTCTTCCGTTCCAGGCGATTTTGAAGTCCGAAAGAATTTTTTCGACCTGGATAAATTTCCAGGGATTGACTGTGAGAGGAATTTCCACTTCCGCAACGACCTTAGGGTTGGGACGTTTGTGCTTTAGGATTTGAATGTGAGAAGGGTAAATTCGGAGAAGGAACCGTTTTCCTGCCAGGTAACCTAAATCCGCCTCACACCAACCTGATAAAACGAGGATTCGCATATTCCAGATGATGGGATCGAATAAGGATTCGATGCGGGCTTCCGCCCGGCCTTCGCCGGTAGCATGCAGTTCCCACTCGTTTTCGCTTGAAGGCGGTAATGAAGCAGGTCCGGTCCCGGCGCTTGCACCTCCCGAAGGACCGGCGATATAGACGTCCCCGTCCAGCTCCCATATGCTCTCGTCCGGATTGAATCCGCTGTAGAATTTTACTGGATCCAGTGAACTGCCGATCTGGGAAAGCCAATACCCCAAATCGTGTA
>JAFGNQ010000459.1 GCA_016926925.1 Candidatus Aminicenantota bacterium | reverse complement strand
CTGGAGTACTACAAACGACTCAGCTACGTCAAGACACACTTAGGCGGAACGCGGAGCGATCAGGGGAAAATATACCTGATTCTCGGCGAACCGAAGGAGAGAATCAATTACACAGGAGGGGAACGCGTTGTCGATTCCGAGATATGGACATATTATGGTGAAGGGAGGCCTGGGCTTCCTCCGGTTATGAATCTCCTTTTTTATAGGCGTGACAATACCGGGAATTATCGATTGTTCTACCCGGGAATGGATTCCGCCTTGGATATCCTCTCTCCCGGTTTCAGGTCCGGTTGGGATGACCCCAAACATGCCTATGAAGACCTTAGGAGAAGTTACATCGAACTTGCGGATGCGACCTTATCCGTCATCCCCGGTGAGGGAGTCCCGGGGATGCCTGCGACTTCCTCTCTATCGAGTCATGTTTTTGCCCAAATCTACACCCTGCCTGAAAAAGAAGCATCGGATACCTATCTCCGGGGTTTTCAGTCCCTGGAAGGTACTGTAGATGTGACGTATTCATTCAAAGAATTGCCGGGGACGGTTTACATAGCGTTAAGTGAGAACCGGGGATTCAGGTTTTTGAATTATTCAGTTTTGCCCGAAAACATCAAGCTCGTAAAAATTGCGGAAAATCTGCATTCGGCCAAATTGAATCTCAACCTGAGAATAGAAACTCCTGACGGAAGGACGGTATACCAGCAGGAGCGCAATATCGAATTTAAGTTGGACGATTTGGAGAAAAAAGCACTGGAAGAAAAAAAAATGATGTTCTCGGGTTTCGCTCCCGTAATCACCGGGGTTTTCAATGTGACTGTAGTCCTCTCAAACACAACCACGGAAGAATTTTTAACACACGAAGAGAGACTGGAACTCAGCGATAAAACAGTTCCCGTCATACTAGGATTCAAGACCGACATCATTCAATCCGATAGATTTTTTCCGTTCAGTTCCGGGAATCAACAGATATCCGTTGACCCCCGCTCCGTTTACAACAAAACGGATTCTCTGGAGGGACTCATCTTTACGGGGAAAAAACCGGATATTCGTCTCATTCGAGCAGCGGACGAAAAAGATATCATCGCTGTGCAGGATATCCAGGGAGATAAAAGGTCTTTCGCCTTCAAACAGCCTTTATCAGACATCAGTTCCAGCAACTATTACCTAAGCATAAAGATTGAAAATCAAGAAGTTTTCAGAAAACTCCTCGCCGTATTGCCTTTTGTGGAAAAGAGGCCTGAAACATATGAATGGTCTGACCCTCCTTCCTCAGGGCCGGCCTACAATTTTGAAATCGCCACCCAGTACTTGAATCTGGGTAACATCCGATCATCTTTGGAATATTTCGAAAAACTTCCGGATTCGTTGTACACATCCTATTCGATTCCCATCATCGCCAAAGCTTATTATAGAAATAGAGACTACGAAAAAGCCGTTTCACTTCTGACTAGGGAAGGCGTTGTCAAAAACTATACGGTTCTCTTTCTCCTCGGGAATTCATGCCTTGAACTCAATCTACTGGAAAAAGCCGCCGGGTACTTCGAGCAGCTGAGAAACTACGGCGATACGGTGAAAATCAATCAAGTTCTGGGCGCTGTCTACCTCTCATTAGGGGAAAGAGAAAAGGCCAAAGTCCATTTTGACAGGGCGAAAGAAATCGAAAGCAATCCAGATGTCGAGCATAAACGAAAATAAGGAGCTGCATGATGAAATTGCTGAAGGCTGCAACGACGTTAATTTTATTTGTTTTGTTGACCGGGACCGCTGTTTTTTCTAAGAACGCCGTCTGTCTTCCGGGCAATGTTTTGATCGCCGGCCAGAGTGGAGGCACGGGAGCTGCTAAGGGAAAAGTTTCTGATGAAAAAACCGGTGCTGTGATAGAAAATGCGAAAATAGTCATTGAATTTACAAAAAGCAGCGCTGTGAAATATGAGATCAAAACCGATGAGAAAGGATCTTATTATAAAGGAGGATTGACTCCCGGATATTATAAATTTACGGTGGAAAAGGAAGGCTATCTTCCGACGACAGTCACGATCCGGGTACGTCTTGCCGATACTGTCCAGAATGATTTCAACCTCCAAACTCTTGAAGTTATCCAAATCGAGGAATCGGCCAATACCGTAAAAAGAGGGATGAAGCTTCTCAATGACGACCATTGGGAGGAAGCCGTAAAGACATTTTCCGAGGGAATTGCCGAGGATGAGAGCAATCCCTTACTCTACTTTTACAGAGCTGTGGCCCAAGAGAAAAACGGCCAAATAGACGAAGCTCTAGAAGACTATCGTAAGGTTATGGAGCTCAAGCCCGATTTTATTCTTCCTTATTCCAGATCGGGCAAAATTTATGCACGGCAGCAAAAATACGAAAAAGCAGTTGAGCTGTATAAGGAATCCGTAAGACTGGGCGACCAAGATATCACCACTCTATATAACTATGGCGTGGTGCTGCTGAACCTCGGAAAAAGCGCAGATGCAAAAGCCGTATTTGAAAGTTTGCTGGCTTTGGATGTGGACTATGCGGATGCATACTACCATCTAGGAATTATTTTGATCGGTCAGGGAGACTCGGAAAAAGCGAAAGAATTGCTTCAAAGGTTCCTGGAGCTGGATCCTGAAAATCCCTATGCTCCCGTAGCGAAACAGATCCTAGCAAACCTGGAT
>JAFGNQ010000458.1 GCA_016926925.1 Candidatus Aminicenantota bacterium | reverse complement strand
GGACAATTTTATATATTTATATAATATTAAATCTAATGTCAAGACGCAAACTGAGCCCGCCGGATATGCATTTTCGTTCCCGAGATAGAATTATGGAAATGAGGAAAAAGAGCGGGTCATCGACTGTATGAACCGTATGTATTACGGCAGGTGGAAATCCAGTGTGAGTCACAAGCCGTTTGAGTCGCATGGTGGTTGGTGGATTGAAAATATCGGGAGACGAGCACTGCTGCAGCAGTTCAGGATTTATAGTCGAGCTCGATAAGAGGCTTTTCCGAATCGACCAAATCTCCCGTCGCAACATAGATCTTTTTGACAATCCCTTCGATAGAGGATTTGATCTCATTCTCCATTTTCATGGCTTCCACTATGGCTAAAGTTTGGTTTTTTCGAATCTCTTCGTTCTCCCGGACGTTTATCTTGATCACCTTGCCGGGCATTGGCGCCTTAACCAAGAGCATGCCTTCCTGATCTCCGCTCTCTCCGGCCGCGAAACTGCCCTGGTCTGCGGCCGGTTCCTTCACAATATAATTCTGGCCGGCTATGGAAACGTACCGCCTGTCTTTGTCCCTGGCGATACATACCCGATAGGACTTTTGTCCGATCAAAATGGACAAGACGCCGTCAGAAATATACCTTATATCCGTCTCATATTCCTGATCGCCGTCGGAGACGGAATAGAAATCGTTTTTCTTCTCTACGGTAATTTTATGCAGAACGTTGTCTATCAAAAACTCATAATCCACTTCACTATCCTCCTAAGCGCCACTTTCCAAGAGCCAACCAGGGAGATGCGGCTTCTTTATGTCCATCCGGAATCCCGGGGCTGATCGCCCTCTGGGTGCTGTCAAATGCAGCAGCAAGAGCGGCCATTTTTTGGATTTCCTCCGTCCTCTCTTTGCCCTGCCAGCCGTCAAAGTGTCTGCTGATAAAATGTGTCGTTGTCTCGCCGGCCCTGAATTGGGGGTGCCCGATGACATCCCTGAGGAAATCGATACTCGTCTGAATGCCCAGAACCACATAATCATCCAATGCGCATATCATCTTCCGGCACGCATTGTCTCTGTCCTCTGCCCACACGATGAGTTTGGCCAATATCGGGTCGTAGAAAATCGGCACCTCACAGCCCTGATAAATACCGCAGTCATGCCGGACTCCGGGACCGCGCGGTTCTTTCAGAAAAAGCACTTTCCCGGCTGATGGAAGAAAATTATTCAAGGGATCTTCGGCGTAGATCCGGCATTCGATCGCATGCCCTTTCTGCTCCAGGTCTTCTTGCCTTACGGCAAGCCTCTCTCCGGCTGCGATTCGTATCTGCTGATGCACCAGATCGATTCCTGTAACGAGCTCTGTCACGGGGTGTTCGACCTGGAGCCTGGCATTGACCTCCAGGAAGTAAAATTTCTTATCCCTGTCCAGGAGAAACTCCACTGTTCCGGCATTGTTATAACCGGAGACTTGGATAACTTTTTTCGCTATTTCACCCATGCGCGCACGCAACTCGGGATCCAGAGCCTGCGATGGAGATTCCTCCACGATCTTCTGATGACGGCGCTGGATTGAACACTCCCGTTCGAAAAGATGGACCGTATTGCCGTAGTTATCGGCAAGGACTTGGAACTCAACGTGCCTGGGTTCGTCAATATATTTCTCCAGGTAAACGGATTCATCGCCGAATGCGGATTTGGCCTCACGCATCCCCGCCTCAAGGCCGGGCTTCAAATTTTCCTCATCGTGCACGACCCTCATCCCTTTTCCACCACCCCCTGCCGACGCCTTGATCATCACGGGATACCCGATCTTCTTTGCCTCTGTCTCATAATCTTCTATGGATTTGTGGATGCCTTTCATTCCGGGGATGATGGGAACTCCCGCCTTCTCCATCGTCTTACGGGACCGAACCTTATCCCCCACTAAATCCATTGCTTTCGAGTTGGGCCCTATAAAGACGACTTTATCCTGTTCACACCGGCAGGCGAAGCCCGCATTTTCGGCGAGAAATCCGTAGCCGGGATGTATGGCTTCCGCACCGCTTTTATGAGTGATTTCGATAATCCGGTCAATGTTGAGGTAGCTTTCTATGGCGGGGGCAGGACCGATACAGAACGCCTCGTCAGCGCTGACTACATGAAGGCTGTTCCTGTCCGCCTCCGAGTAGACGGCCACTGTTTGAATTCCCATTTCCTGGCAGGCTTTGATGATCCTGACGGCGATTTCCCCTCGGTTTGCGATCAATATTTTCTTGAACATGTTCTGTCCACCTCAATCTGAATTATTACTTAGAAAATAGCATCGTAACGTCACTGTTTGAAACAAATCGGCTATTTTCATTGTTCGCGGGTGCGTACACTCATGATAAATTCATAAAAAATATCGATATCGTTTTTTTGAAGAAATTTAACTAATATTATCGATATTTTTTACCCTTCGGCCGAGATTCCTGAGCCCAACGGGGCTTTCGTTTCTCGAAGAAGGCCGCCATCCCCTCCTGTCCCTCATCCGAAACCCGAAGATTGGCGATCATGCGGGCCGTATAGGCTTTGGCTTCCTCGAAACTCATACTCGGGACGCTACGGATCAGTTCCTTGCAGTTGGCGACGGCCTCAGGCCCGGAAGTCAAGAGCTGCTGCACCAGGACGTCAATCCTGCCTTCCAACTCCTTCATGGGAACGACTTCATTAATCAATCCGATCTCAGCCGCTCTGCGGGCGGACATGCGGGCTCCGGTTAGAAAATACTCCCTGGCTTTGCTCTCTCCGATTTTGCGGATCACATAAGGGGAGATGGCTGCCGGCACCAAGCCGATCTTGACTTCGCTCAAACCAAAGAAGGCCTCTTCCGCAGCTATGGATATATCACATGCAGAGAGGAACCCTGTACCTCCCCCTATAGCTGAGCCGTTGACCATGGCCAGCGTCGGTTTAGGTAAAGTATAAATCCTATAAAGGACTTCTGCCAGTTGAAGAGACTCCTCCAAGTTCTGTCCGAAGGAATATTGGATGATTTCCCTCATCCACTGGATGTCGGCTCCTGCACAGAAAGATTTTCCCTTGCCTGTCAGAATCACGATCCGTATGTCCTTATCTTCTTCAGCACGCACTAGGGCATCGGTCACTTCTTTTATCAAAACGGCGTTGAAGGCATTGTGGATTTCAGGTCGGTTAAAAGTGATGCGACAGACGTGGTCTTTTTGCTCCGACAGAATGGTCTCATAGGTTTTTCGGGCCATCTTACATCCTGAATATGCCGACCTTGAAATCGGGAATCGGTGCGTTCAGGCTCATGGAAATGCCCAAGGCGAACGCTTCCCGTGTTTGGAGGGGATCGACGATACCGTCATCCCAAATGCGGGCCGTGCTGAAATACGGACTCCCTTCGTACTCATACTTCTCGAGAATCGGCCTTCTCATGTCTTCTATCTCTTCCGGTGTCATGTCTTTTCCCTGTGCTTTCAACCGGTTTGCCTTGACCGTCACCAAGACATCCGCGGCCTGCTCTCCGCCCATAACACTGATCCTGGCGTTGGGCCACATCCAGAGCAACCGGGGCATGTAGCCTCTTCCACACATGGCATAATTCCCTGCGCCGTTGGACGCACCGACGATAAGCGTGAATTTGGGTACATCGGCATTGGCTACGGCATGGACGAGCTTGGCTCCGTCCTTTGCGATGCCTCCGTGCTCGTACTGCTTGCCGACAATAAAACCCGTAATGTTCTGGAGAAAGATGAGAGGAATTTTTCGCATGGCACACAGAGTCACAAAATGCGCTCCCTTTACGGCACTTTCCGAAAACAAAACCCCGTTGTTGGCGACAATCCCCACGGGATAGCCCATTATCCGGGCGAAGCCGCAGACAATTGTCTGTCCGTAAAGTTCCTTGAACTCCTGGAAACGGCTTCCGTCCACAAGTCTGGCGATAACTTCTTTTATGTTGTACGGTTTGCGCACATCCGTGGGTATTATCCCATAGATTTCCTTAGGATCATAGTAGGGGTCTTCGGGTTCTGTCCTGTCCAAAGCGAATTTTCTCGGAGGATCCAGAGTTTCAACGATATTGCGAGCGATTTCCAGAGCATGGTTGTCATTTTGTGCGTAGTAATCCGAGACTCCTGAAATGCGGCAGTGGACATCCGCTCCGCCCAGTTCCTCATCCGTAACATCCACTCCTGTAGCGGCTTTCACGAGCGGCGGACCGCCGATAAAAATCGTTCCCTGCTGCCTGACTATAACGGTTTCGTCGCTCATGGCCGGAACATAGGCGCCTCCTGCAGTGCAGGAACCCAGCACAATGGAAATTTGGGGTATTCCCAGCGCCGAAAGTTTGGCCTGATTGTAGAATATATTTCCGAAATGCTCTTTGTCGGGAAAAGTCCCTGCCTGCAGCGGGAGAAATATACCTCCGGAGTCGACAAGATAAATGCAGGGAAGGCGATTTTCGCGGGCAATGGTCTGAGCACGGATGTGCTTTTTTATGGTCATCGGAAAGTAAGTGCCGCCTTTAACCGTGGCATCGTTGGCTACGACCAGGACCTCTCGGCCGCGGACAACACCGATGCCTGTGACCATCCCGGCTGAGGGCGCCTCGCCATCATACATATCGTAGGCCGCCAGGGGGCTGAACTCGAGAAAAGGCGTGTTTCGGTCGAACAGTTTTTCGAGGCGTTCTCTAACGAGAAGCTTGTCCCTCTGCTTCTGGAGATCTCGGTATTTTTTGGGGCCGCCTTCGCTGATCTTGGCTACTCTCTCCTTGTAATCTCCGACAATCTTCTTCATATGTTCGAAGTTCTTTTTGTAATCCTCGCTTTTTATATCGACCTTGCTGTCAATTCTAAACATGGCTTTACCCCTTTGAATCTATCTGATCCCCTCGATTGTCCGATAATTTTCGCCTAACAATATATGCATAAACAGAATCCGCGATTCTTGCTCCGGGTAAATATAACTGACAGGTCTATAACAAAGAGCAAACCCGGATACAAACTGTTAGTGCCGGACAGTTCCTCGTTCGGTACTTGTGACAGAGATCCAATCAAAACCGGACTCAAGCCGGCACGAATTTGTAGCCGTAGCAGAGTATTCCCGACTCTCCTACGTTATAAAGCTTCCGGAATTCGATTTTCACAGCCTGCCCGACCTTAATATTTTCGAAATCACAGTCAACGATCTGACCGGTAATTTTGACACCGTCTTCTAACTCGACGATTCCGACAGCATAGGGGGCCTGGTCAACAAACTGATGAGGAGGGACCCGTATTACCGTGTATGTAAGGATCGTCCCCTTTTCCGCCAGTTTGGTTTTATCAAACTCGCGGTTGCCGCATGCGTCGCAGATAAGTCGAGGCGGAAAATTGATTTTTCCGCATTGTTTGCATTTATTGGCTTCCAGTCGATACCTCTGAGGAATCTCTCTCCAATATCTCGCTGGTGTTGACATTTTATCCTCCTTCCTTATTCCCGCTCAAAGATATGAACAACACAGCTTGCACCGCTTCCGCCCATATTCTGTGTGAGACCGAACCGGGCATCCGCTACCTGCCTTTTGCCCGCTTCTCCTCTGAGCTGCTTTATGATCTCGATTGCTTGAGCGATTCCTGAAGCCCCGACCGGGTGTCCCTTCGCCTTCAATCCACCGCTTGTGTTGATAGGGAATTTCCCATCCAGAGCGCTTAAGCCCTGCTCCACCGCTTGGCCGCCTTTTCCTTTTTCCACGAGTCCCAGAGCTTCCATCACGCAAATTTCCGCGATCGTGAAGCAGTCGTGAACCTCGATCACATCCATATCTCCCACTTTTTTATCGGCCATGGCATAAGCTTTTTTGGCAGCCTGGAACACAGCCTCCAGCCAGGTAAGGTCCTTTCTCTGGCTGAGCTCGATCGTATCCGTAGCATGCCCCACTCCGATAATTTTCACGATGGGTTTTCCCATTTTCTTAGCCATTTCCACCGGGCAGAGGATGATCGCAGCTGCTCCGTCCGTAATGGGGGAACAGTCCAAAATTCTCAAAGGATCGGCCACCATCACCGAGTTCAAAACCTGTTCCACCGTCACTTCAAAGGGATACTGGGCGATGGGATTTTTCGCGCCGTTGCTGTGGTTCTTGACGGAGACCATGGCCAGCTGCTCCCTGGTAGTCCCGTATTTTTCCATGTGTGCTCTGGCAATCAAAGCATAGAGTCCGGGAAACGTGAGTCCATGGTATCCTTCGTATTCCTGGTCCGCCGCAGTGCCTAAAGCGTACGTCGCCTCGTTTCCGCTCACATCCGTCATTTTCTCGACTCCGCTGACAAGGACCACATCGCTTGTGCCGGAGGCCACCTCCATATAACCGAGCTTCATGGCCAGCCCGCCTGAAGCACAGGC
>JAFGNQ010000079.1 GCA_016926925.1 Candidatus Aminicenantota bacterium | reverse complement strand
CCGAATTTCTGGATATCAAAAAAAAGGCCGAGACCGCCTCCGGAAAGAAAAAGGAGGCAAGAGCATCGAAAAGAGTGGAAGAGAGCCGGCCTTCCCTGGCTTTAAAGCTGTACACCGGCCTTTATGAGGATCGGATGTACGGGCCGGCCCAAATCGAGCTGAAGGATGATGAGTTGTGGTTGACTTTATTGCCGGCCAAAGAGGTCTTTGTCAGCAAGATGGAGCACTGGCACTTTGATACGTTCAAGATCAGGTTCAAGGGCGATTTTTTGCCGGAAGGATTCATTACCTTCAATTTCAATTCCGATGGGGAGGTTATAAGCTTCAAAATCGACCTCCCCAATCCCGATTTTCATTTTTTCAACCTGGATTTCAAAAAACAGGGAAAATAGCATTTCCATTTCCGGTTGGAACTTCCATTGGAATAAAACTGAGAGGGAGATCAAGGGCGATGAATAAAAGCAAAAGCAAGGTGCTCTTCAAGCCGCAGCCCTTGCACGGATTCGAACGGAGTAGGGTTCTCTACATTCCCATGGACGCGCCCTCGAAGATCATAGGGAAAGCTCTGAAAAAGCGGGCCGTAAAAGCGACGACAACACCGCTCGGACAGGTGTTTCTGTTGAAGGAAACAGCCGTCATCCACCTCGTTGTCGGCGCTCCGACGGCGGTCATCTGGCTGGAGAGGTTTGTCGCATCCGGAGCGAAGGAATTGCTGATTCTGGGATTCTGCGGTTCTCTTAAATCCGAAACCAACATCGCCGACCCGATCTTGATAACAAAAGCCCTATCCGAGGAAGGCACATCAAGGCATTATTTTCCGCGGAGAAGAATATTCCGACCCTCGACATCCCTGCAGAGTGAAGTGCGTCAGACACTGCGAACCCGGAAACTGCCTTGTATTGAAGGATCGGTAGTCTCGACCGATGCCCCTTTCAGGGAGACGGAATCCTGGCTGGAAAAGAACAGAAAAAAAGGCATCGGATTCGTGGACATGGAAGCTTCCGCAGTATTCGCCTTGGCTGAGTTTCACGGCATAAAGCCTGCGGCCCTGATGCTTGTAACGGACAAACTTACTGCAAACAAACACAAAATCCACTTCAAGCATCCCGACCTGACAAAAAACATTCAGAAATACTTTTTCCCATTCATGGAATGATTATGGAGCGAGATGAGAGACCAATGAAGCCGAAGGTGCTTGTTACGCATAGGCTGCTGCCCGAGGCCTGGGACTTTCTGATGAAACATGCGGAGTTGGAACTGGGGACGGAAGGAGCCTATCTCCCCAAAGATGACCTCATTGCAAAGATCAAGGATAAAGAAGGGCTTCTCCCTTTGCTGACGGCGCCTATTGACCGTGACGTCATGGACGCAGCACCCGGATTGAAAATCATCGCCAACTGTGCTGTCGGCTACGACAACATCGACACCGGCTATGCCAAGAAAAAAGGGATCATGGTTACCAACACCCCGGGAGTATTGACGGAGACGACAGCCGATCTCACCTGGGCTCTGATGCTGGCCGTCGCTCGGAAGATCCCTCAAGCCGACCGGTTCACACGCCAAAAAAAATACAAAGGATGGGAACTCGACTTATTTCTGGGTAAAGAGATAACGGGAAAGTGTTTGGGAATCATCGGCATGGGCCGTATCGGCAAGGCCGTAGCTTTGAGGGCACAGTCCTTCCGGATGAAAGTCGTTTACACCGACCCCACACAACTCGGAGAGGAAGAAGAAGCGAAGTTTAACGCCATTCACATGTCTTTAGATGAGCTGCTGTCAACCGCGGATTTTGTAACGATCCACACCGCTCTCAACCCTCAGACCTTTCATCTGATCACAGGTGAGAAACTATCGCTCATGAAGGAAGGTGCAGTCCTCATCAACGTAGCCAGAGGGCCGGTGGTGGACGAGAAGGCCTTGGCTGAGGCTTTGGAGAGCGGACGGATCTGGGGAGCAGGCCTGGATGTCTATGAGAGGGAGCCGGAAATCGAGGAACGGCTGCTTCATCTGGATAATGCCGTGCTACTCCCTCATATCGGCAGCGCCTCTTATGAAACCCGCCTTAAAATGGCTATGATGGCCGCTAAAAACCTGATCCAAGGCCTTTCGGGTCAAAAACCCGACAATCTCGTTACTTAGCTTGGACTATTCAAAAAAAATATTGATTCGTGGAGCAAAGCGGGAGCGGCTAGCGCCTGGATTTATCAGACTGGATCAAAGGTTCGTTCATGGAGCCGGTCCGGTATCCGGCGAGATCAAGAGTCACGTACAGGTAACCCAGGTTATTCATGTATTCGACAATCTTGCCTCGGAAAAGAGGCTCGGTAAGTTTGGGAACATCTTCGACGTCCACTTCAATCCGTGCAATCTGGCCGTGGTGCCGGACTCTGACCTGATGAAATCCGAGGGAGCGTAAATGCTCCTCCGCCCGGGCGATTCGATTCAAGCCGGTTTCATCGATGTGCGTGTGGTAGGGAAACCTGGAGGCAAGACAGGCCATCGAAGGCTTGTTCCAAGTGGGAAGTCCCAACTCCTTGGATAGAAGACGGATTTCCTTTTTGTCCAGGGCCGCATCTCTCAAAGGAGACTTTATGCCAAGCTCCGCACATGCCTGTAAACCGGGCCTGTAATCTCCTGTGTCGTCCTGATTGGACCCATCCAAAACAAAGGGAATTCCCTCAGCCGCGGCGATTTCCTTCAAGTCCGAAAAGAGACCGGTTTTGCAGTGATAACATCTGTCAGGAGGATTGCTCAAGAAATCGGGATTATCCATTTCCCTGCTCTGGATAACTCTGTAACGCAACTTGAGCTCCTCAGCCAGGGTAACGGCTACATCGGTCTCGCTCTTCGGGTATGAAGCCGAGGTCGCGATGACGGCCAGTACGGCATCACCTAAAACCTCTTTCGCTACTTTGACGAGAAATGTGCTGTCCACTCCTCCGGAAAAAGCCACCAATACCCTGCTCATTTCCCCGAGCGATTTTTTCAGCTTCGCGTACTTGGCTAGAGTTTCTTCGCTTATTCCATTGAATGATGTAGTTTTTTCATTTTTCATCGTCAATTTCCCAGAAAGTTTCTCGTCTTTGTATAGTATCGCTTCTCGATTAAAATCGCAAGGGATTTGATCTCCTCTGTATACATTCCCGTTTGCCTGATAGAGCTTGGAGTTTGCCAAGAAGAGCAAAGCACAAATCGTTCGGCTTGTATGAGAGCAGGAGCAAACTGAGTGCGAGTCACAGACCGCTCCGGTCGCACAGTTCCCAACAGTAAGGAATTTTCGCTCCCTTTTTCAGCGGCGTTTATTAAGGTAGTCATGCACTTCGGCCACGAATTCGGGAACGATCTCGTGCTCTTCGAGGCGTCGGAGCAGAACCCCCTTTTTGAACACGACGCCCGCTCCCCTGCCGCAGGCGATCCCGATATCGGCCTCCTTGGCTTCTCCGGGTCCGTTGACCATACATCCCATGACGGCGACGGTGATGTTTTCGTCGATGGAAGAAAGCCGATTCTCAATAGCGGCGGCTATGGCCATCAGATCCACTTCACACCTTCCGCAAGTCGGACAAGAGACAATATTCAGACCTCGAGACCGGACCCCGAAGCTGGAAAGGATCCGATAGGCAACCCGGATCTCCTCCTCAGGCGGTGCCGTGAGCGACACCCTAAGCGTATCGACCAAGCCGTAGTGGAGCAACAGAGCGATCCCGGCCGCAGACTTGATAGATCCTGAAAGCAGGCTTCCCGCCTCGGTTATCCCGGCATGAAAAGGATAGTCAACCTTTTCGGCCATCAATCGATAGGCTCTCAGAGTTCGCTGCACATCCGAGGCTTTCAAGGACAATTTTATGAGGTTGAAATTCAAATCCTCGAGAATGCGCACATGACGCACGGCGCTTGCGACCATGGCTTCCGGGCTCGCTGCGCCGAATTTGCGGAGCAGATCCTTTTCGAGCGATCCCGCATTCACTCCGATCCTTATCGGCACAGACCTCTCCTTGGCTGCAGCCACGACCTGCTGGATTTTTCTTTTAGAGCCGATATTTCCGGGATTGATGCGCAGACCGTCCACACCCTGCTCAAGAGCGGCCAAAGCGAGTTTGAAGTCGAAATGGATATCCGCGATCAAGGGAACCGCGATGTGTTTTTTTATGTCCTTCAGCGCACCAGCCGCTTCTGTGTCGGGCACGGCCACCCTGACGATTTCGCAGCCCACACCTACCATTTGCTCGATCTGGGCAATGGTGCTTATCCGGTCCCGGGTGTCCGTTTTTGTCATGGACTGAACGATGATGGGAGCATCCCCGCCGACCGCAACACCGCCGATCTCGATCTGTCGTGTTTTTCTCCGGCGGAAAACCTTTCCGGGCCGATCTTTGCCGTACCGGCAGGCACCGGAGTTATCATTCATATTCATGACACCAGGGCTCTCTTCGGAACGGAGCGCGATCAAAAGGGAAGCAGGCTCTGCCATCCGTTGGGCAAGCGCTTGACGACATCATTCATGACGATGAAAACGATAAGGAGTATGAACATGGCAAAGCCGATCTGCATCACGACCTGTTTGACTTTCGGGCCGAAATCACGCCGGAAAATCCCTTCCAGTATGATGACAAGGATCTGTCCCCCATCCAGGACGGGAATCGGGAACAGATTGATGATCCCGAGCTGGAGGCTGATCAATGCAATCCAGCCGATCATGGCCATCAATCCCATACGAAAAGCCGTATAAGAAAAATTGGCGATCTCTATGGGCCCACCGAGCTGTCGCGTCGAGGCGTCCCCCGTAACCAAATCCTTGATGAAGTTGATGACCAGGAAAGTCAGTTTCACATTTTCCTTGATGCTCTGGGAGAAGGCTCCGAAAAATCCGAATTTTTTTTCTATGGACTCAACGGTCTGAAAAATGCCGATTTTTCCGACGTCTCCCTCTTTTCGGGGCGTGACTTTGAGAGAAAGTGTCTCATTGCCCCTTCGAATCAGGAAATCCAGCTCTTTTTCAGGGCTTCCCTCGATCATCTCTATGAATTGGAAGAAATAGGCCGGTTTCCCGTCGATTTCCAGGATGACGTCTTCAGGCTGCAAACCAGCCTTTTCGGCAGGAGAATCCGGCGTCACCATCCGCACTTCAGTCAGGATTTTTCCGAAGAAACCTGCATAACCCATATCATACCGGGTCTTGCTCTCCGTAAAGAGCTCGACCTGTATGATTTTGCCGTCTCTTCTCACTTGGAGGTCGATCGTTCTCTTTGGCTTGCTGCCTACCGCGATGTCGACATCATTCCATGTCGGTACCGCCTTACCGTCTATGCGCATGATTTCGTCGTCGACCTTAAGATCCGACTTTGCAGCCGGAGAGTCAGGCTCGATCCAACCGATGACAGGCTCCTGCTTTTGGTAAACGGGAACTTGCGATCCCACCATGTTGATGACGGCTACCAGGACAACGGCCAGCACCATATTCATGACCGGCCCCATGAAGATCGTCAGAAACCTCTGCCACCTTTTGGCCGCCCTGAAATCTCCGGGACCGATTTCCGCATCTTTGTCGTAGGATTCATCACCCGGGAAGCGGACGTACCCTCCCATAGGGATCAAGCTGACTCGGTAATCGGTCCCCCCCTTTTTAAAGCCGAAAAGACGCTTCCCATAGCCGAAAGAAAAAACATCCACGCGAATCCCCACGATCTTGGCCATAAAAAAATGGCCGAACTCATGAACGAACACGAGGATGCCGAAAACAATGGCAAAAGCCAGAATAGTGCCGAATATTGATCCCATCTTGCTACCTCTGCTCCAACAGATTCCGGGTTTGCTCTCTGGTCACCCGGTCGATTTCAAATATATCCTCAACGGTTTGCACGTTCACTTCCCGGTGATTCGTGACAATCTCTGAGACTATTTCCGAAATGTCATAAAACCGTATTTCCTCCCTGAGGAAGGCCTTGACGGTCACTTCATTGGCTGCGTTGAGAGCGACGGAATAACTCTCGCTCTTCTCGAGAGCCGAACGCGCCAGGGCGACAAGGGGGAATTTGAGCATCTCCACATCGCAAAAATCCAAAGATCCCACCTGACTGAGGTTCAATGCAGGGAGCTGACCGTTTTGCCTGTCCGGGTACGTCAAAGCATACTGGATAGGAATCCGCATATCCGTCCGGCTGAGCTGGGCCAACACAGACCCGTCTCTCAACTCCACAAGAGAATGAACGATACTCTGCGGGTGGATGAGGATCCCGAGCTGCTCCGGCATCAATCCGAAGAGCCACCGCGCTTCGATCAGTTCCAGCCCCTTGTTCATGAGCGTTGCTGAGTCGATGGTCACTTTTTTCCCCATTTTCCAGCGGGGGTGTTGGAGGGCATCTGCAACACTTTTGTTTTTCATCTCTTCAATCGTCAAGTTCAAGAACGGGCCACCCGATGCCGTGAGGATGACTCTCTTCACCTCACACAGCTCCGCCTTGGCCAGACACTGGAAGACACCGCTGTGTTCACTGTCTACGGGAATGATTCCTGCGCCGGATTTTCTCGCTTCCTTCTGAATCAAACGGCCGGCGACAACCATGGATTCTTTGTTGGCCAGCGCAACTCTCTTACCCGATTTCACCGCAGCCAGGGTCGGCTTCAACCCGCTGATTCCCGTTATCGAGGAGACGACGATATCATTTATCCCGAACCCGGCCACTTCTTCAGCTCCATCCGGTCCAAAAACAACCCGGATTCCCTCGGCAGCGCACAATCGGGCAAATCTCTGTGCATCTTCTTGACGCTCCAGAGATACGATCTCGGGCCTGTACTTTTGAACCTGTTTGCAGAAGAGCTCCAGGTTTCGTCCTGCAGCCAGGCCGGATACACGGAAGTGATCCCGGAGGGTATCGATAACCTTGAGAGTATTCCGTCCTATCGAGCCTGTGGAGCCCAAGATCGCTACATTTTTCATGCCCTATATCGCTTCCGTCGGATTCAGTCCATGCCTATCAATAACAATAAATAATAGAAAAGAGGAGCGGCCAGGATGTGGCTGTCTATCCTGTCCAAAAAACCCCCGTGTCCGGGCAGGGATTTCGACGAATCCTTAACACCGGCGGCTCTCTTGAATAGAGACTCAAGAGGATCGCTCACCTGAGCAGCGGCATGCAGCAGCAACGAAAACAGGATGGCCTTCCAGAAGAGAGTCTCTCTCAACAGGGTTTGCTGGATCACGATCCCTCCGAGACATGCAGTTAAAATGCCGGCTAAGCTCCCTTCCCAAGTTTTTTTCGGACTGGCCATGGGCGTCATTTTGTGACGACCGAAAAGCTTGCCGAAGATAAAAGCCCCCGAATCGCCGACTATGACGATGAAGAGGAGAAAGTAGACGTAAAAAGGGCCGTAGTTTTCCCTGATGAGAAAGAAATGATTGAGAGTGAAGCTCACATAAAACGCGCCGAAAAAAGCGAGGGCAATGGATCTCGGATAAGCCATCACTTTCTCCAGCGAATTTATGGAGACCACAAAATAAATCCCGGCCAACAAAAGCCAGGCAAAAACAGCGAATCCGAGAGACAGCCAACTGAAATAGAAAGAAAGACTGATCCCGGCGGCCAATAGAATCCCCATGACCTTATTCGTAAGAATGTTTTTCTTCTGGGGCAGATAGTAAAACTCCAACAGAGAAGCCAGAATGACAACCTGTATTGCGAAGAAGAAACCCAAACGGGGGAAATACTGGATACAAACAAAGACAACGGCAATCAGAACCAGGGCCGTGGGTATTCTTTTACGAGTATTCCACATTGGGGTGTATGTCTCCGAATCTTCTTTCCCGTTTCTGGTATTCGATGAGAGCCGTCAACAGGTGTTTTTTCCTGAAATCCGGCCAGAGCTCTTCGGTGATCCATATTTCCGAATAGGCAATCTGCCACAATAAAAAATTCGAAACGCGCAGCTCTCCGCTCGTACGGATGAGGAGATCCGGATCCGGAATATCTGCGGTGTAGAGATAGCGTGCAAATGTGGCCTCATTCAAGGACGCGATATCCAGTTCAGGTTCGCTGATAAGTCTCTTGACGGCATCGACAATTTCAGTCCTGCCTCCATAATTGAGAGCGAGTAGAATAGTCAATCGAGAGTTGTTCCCGGTCAAAGTTTCCATCCGGTCCAATTCTTTTTTCACAGCTTTAGGAATGGCGTCCTTTTGACCGATTACGAGGAGTCTGAAGTTATTTTCGAGAAGCAGCTTCCCTTCTTTCTTGAGATATTCCTCCAGCAATCTCCACAGGGTTGCAATCTCCTTCCTGGGCCTCTTCCAGTTTTCCTTGGAAAAAGCATAGAGAGACAGGTAGGGAATGCCCAGACGGCCGCAGGTTTCAACGATCTCGCGGACAGGCTTGCTTCCGGCCCGGTGCCCATCGGCACGCGGCCGGTTTCGCTTTTTAGCCCAACGGCCGTTACCATCCATGATAATGGCAACGTGTCTGGGAAGCCTGGAAAAATCGAGCTGTCGGACCAGCAAATCTTCCTCACTTCCGGGTTTAATAAAATCTTTAAGACTCTCGAGCATGCAACAATTATAGGTACTCTCCCTTGAATTGTCAAAAACCCGACCCGGGCAGGTTCATCGTCAATTAGCGCCCTTCATCCCAACGGATTCATTGCCTTGTACTGCGGCTGAGGCCGGATGCATAAATCCGATAGGATGTTTCCGCCAGCATCAAAAAGCGACGCCGGTTCGAGCCACAGTATGTTTGAGTCGCATGGTGGTGGGTGCAGGGATCTTCGACGAAACCAGATGGGATTGAGAAATTAGCGTTATCGTAACCTTCGGGATCACAACAGAAATGTGAAAATTTTCGCAGACGAAACTTCGCGGATATGCTTATAAAATTAAAGCGACGCCGGTTCGAGCCACAGTATGTTTGAGTCGCATGGTGGTGGGTGGAGGGGTCTTCGACTCAAACATACTGTGGCTCGAACCCTGGACCTGACTTGATAAATCTGCTAATCTTGGATGTTGCTCGTATTGAGTGGCAGCTGAATGACCTGAATTATTCACGAGCCGATCTGTACCAAAGCCTTCGTTGCAGCCCACTCACGTAGTCTCACTACAGCTTCGTGGGTTAGTGCCTTGTCTTTGCAACAACCTCGGCTCGCCCGCAGGGTAAAAAATGGCGGTAATAAAATTAATAGCTCTAAAGAATGAAAGTGTCGCTATTTTTATGAATAATCCATTAAGGAGAGATAGATGTGTCTAGGAATCCCAGCCAAAGTAATCAGCATAGATGAATCGAACCTGGGTAAGGTCGATTATGTCGGGACTAAAGTAAAAACGAATTTCGCGCTCCTCGAGGATGTCCAGGTCGGAGACTGGGTCATCCTCCATGCCGGATTCGCCATTACCAAACTCGACGAAGAAGAAGCTCAGGAAACGCTCCAACTTCTCCGTGAGTATGCCAAGGCACTAGAGCCTTAGCTCCATCTCCATCAGCCGGAGAGAACAGCATCTATGAAAGAATTCAGAGATAAAAAAGTCATCCAGGGACTGCTCCGGGAAATCGAGAAAAAAGCGTCCTTCCCGGACGGTCCGGTCAAAATCATGGAAGTTTGCGGCACACATACCATGACTATCCATAAATTCGGACTCAAAAAAATGCTTCTCGAGGCCGGGGTGGAAATGCTGTCCGGACCGGGTTGTCCGGTCTGCATCACTCCCAACGCATTTCATGAAGCGGCAATAGAACTCGTCACGCAAAGGAAAAATCTCGTTCTAACAACGTTCGGCGATATGACTCGAGTTCCTACCCGGAAAGGTGCCATTCAAACGACGGTTCCGGGACAGGGATCCAGGGTTAAGATCGTGTACTCTCCGGAAGAGTCTCTCGAGATCGCTGCGAAAAATCCGGACAAGGACGTGGTCTTTTTCGGAGTCGGATTCGAAACGACCATTCCCGGAATTGCAGTGACGGTCAAAGAAGCATGTAACGACCATTTGTCCAACTTCAGCCTCCTTTCCGCCTTTTGGCTGATCCCTCCCCCGCTCCGGGCAATCGTCCAAGACAAAGATATCGCAGTACAGGGCTTTCTCTACCCAGGTCACGTGAGCGTTATCATCGGAGAGGATCCCTATCGATTCATTGCCAGGGACTACGGCATCCCGGGCGCCATCACCGGATTCGAGCCGAGCGACATCCTTCTCTCCATCCTTTCCATCTTGCGACAATTGCAGAAGGGAAAGGCCGAGGTCTCGAATGAGTACGCGAGAGTCGTCAAGCCGTCGGGTAATCCTCAAGCCCGGGCAATTATGGCGGAGATGTTGGAAACCAAAGATGCCCATTGGCGCGGCCTGGGGCTTATCCCGGACAGCGGCCTCAAGCTGAAAAAGCGCTATTCAACCTACGATGCCGAATTCAAATACGGTCTCCGCCTCAAAGCCGGCAGCGACGATCTCCCCGGTTGTCGATGCGGTGAAGTGCTCCAAGGAAAAATTGCACCAACGCTCTGTCCCCTCTTCGGGACAAAATGCACGCCGGAATCTCCATACGGCCCTTGTATGGTCTCCTTCGAGGGGGCTTGTCTGGCTCACTATAAATATTCCTCTTAAATTGGATTGTTCATAAAAACCACTGACAGTTTGATTTAAAGGTTCT
>JAFGNQ010000457.1 GCA_016926925.1 Candidatus Aminicenantota bacterium | reverse complement strand
ATCCCGGTGCCTGCGAGCTGTCATACTTGGCCGCCTATGATCCGGCAAAGTTTCTCTCTATCCATGACGAGCTTTTTGCCAATTTCAATGCGGCCCGGAATCCCGAATGGCGCCGTGAGCTGGCTATGAAATACGGTGTGGAAGAAGCTTTCGACGACCCTGCTACCCAGGAAATGGTCCGTACTATTATCGATACCGGAACGGAGTTCGAAAAAACATCCGATCGCTATGCTTACGGAGTTCGTTCCACACCCACCATGATCATCAACGGACGGCTGGTAATCGGCACACTGCCTTACGAGCAGCTCCGGGCCGTATTCCAGGATTTAGTCGATGAGTTCGAAGGCAGGGAGCGGTTCATCGAACAATGGGTCCCTCCGAAAGCTCGCAAAGTCAAGCGCTGATCGGTAAGGCCAAAGGATGCATTTCCATTTGTGTTTGGACCTTTGTTATCATATTACAGCATGAATCCTGATAAGTTTGGGATGAGATTTCGCTTTTTGCGGAGGGTATTCATCTTTTTTATCTTGGCCGTTTCTTTTGCTGCACTTGCATTGGCCCTGCAATCGAAAACACTCACTATCCGCTCGATCACAATCAAGGGATTGAAGAGGACTCGAATTTCCGCTGCCCGGAATATTATCCGTGTAAAAAAAGGTGATTTATGGACACAGGAGGTGCGGGATCTGGTGGAGCGGCGTTTAAAAAACTATGGAACTTTCAAAAACATCTCGGTGACGGAGACTAAAGATGAAAGCGGTGTGCATCTTACTGTCACAATGGAGGATCGCTGGACATTGTTCGCATTTCCTGTTGCGTCTACCGGAAGTGGGTCCAGCTTGGGGTTCGGTGTTTTCGATCGTAACTTCCTGGGGACGCAAAAAACAGTGGGATCGATTTTGTTTTTCAAGGAGAAAAAACCCCGCTTTTTTGTAGTCTACAACGATCCTCATTTCCTTGCTTGGGATTGGGAACTCGTTACTTTAGGCGGATATCAAGAAGAACGGCTTGTCGATTTTGAGAATAGACGCATCAACGCAAGCGTCCGACTTCGTTATCGCTTCGATGATTTTCTGTCACTGAGTGGAGGCTACGGTTATGCGGATAATCGGTATATGGGGGATGCTGTCCTCCCCCGTGATGGCCGGACACACACTTTCACTCTGGAGGTGGATTATAACCGAATACTCCTGGATGAGGACTATTCCCGTGGTCGATCTTTCCGGCTGTCTCTGGAACAGGAACTGTGGTTCTCAGATTTCGATTTTACAAGAGCGATTCTGGAGACGGAACTCTATACCCGAGGACTGGCCCGCCACACTATGGCCTGGCAGAACCGCGTTTCACTGAGTCGTAACGCACCCTATGGATACGCGTTTGTCCTGGGAGGAAAAGGGGGCTATGGAACTATTCCCATCAAAGGATATAAGGACAACCAATTCGTTCCTTCTCAGGTAATCTCTGGAACTTTTGAATATCGTATCCCCATTTTCACTTCGGGAGGATTCATCATTTCGGCTGTTGGTTTTTTTGATTATGCATTGTTCTCTGATAAGATTTTGGAGTTGTTCCAAAGCGAGCAGATCTGCAGTTTTGGCCCTTCTATCCGGATATACCTAAGGAAGATTGCTGTTCCTGCTTTCCAGCTTTACGGTGCCTATATACCCGATCAGAGGCGATTTGAAATCGGCTTCATGTTAGGAATGGGTTTCAGATAAAGACTCTCATCCTGACGGATTTTGTATTATTGTCAAAATTTTGACACCGTTGATTCCTCCGCAAGATCATGTGTCAATGGGCTGAAGGCGTCATCTTTTCTTTTTCTAGAATCCAGTCAGCAGCCAGATTGCCTGTATGCATGGCCGTGGGAATACCCCCTAGAAATAGCTCGGTAGCGGCGTAGATGCCGGTCATCAGTAGGTTTGGAACCGGGGTATTCACCAAGATCTTGCCTCCGAGAGATTGTTCTTTCTTAGCATTCCATGTCCAACCAGCAATGGATCCGCGGAACCTCTGCCCCCAATCTCTGTAGGTGAGCGGAGTGGCAATCTCCATGACTTCTACGGAAGACCCGAGCCCGGGAAGGATGTTCTCTGCAGTCCGGATCAAGGACGCCGCTAATTTTTCTTTGTATTTGCCGTATGTCGCTTCCCTTTGCTTTTCCCCGGTCCGGAAGTGGGCGAAGTGGTCATAGGGAAAGCCGAGGCGCAGCACCAAGGCTTTCTTGTTCGTTGGAGTCAATCCGGGAACTTTGTCCGACCAAAGGCAAATTTCCATTTCTCGATTGTCAAAGTCCTCCAGATCGGGTCTTCGCTTTGGCTTATCGTCGTGTCTGTAAAAAAGATGGTTTGCCCTCATTGCAGCCAAATCCACCTTTTGAGGATCCACCCCTAGGTAGACACAGAGTTCGGACTGAGTGTAGGGCATTGTTCTGATGTTTTTCAGGAATCGAGCAGGTACTTTCCCCTCATCGATAAGCTCGAAAAAAGTCTTTTTGTAATCGGCATTGCTCACAATCCATTCTGCTGTGTGGGTTTGACCGTCTTCACACACGATTCCTTTGGCGCTTCCGTTTTCAATCAAAATCTTTTTAGCAGGTGAACCGGTCCTCAACTCTCCTCCGTAGTTTATAAAAGCGTCTTTCATCAACTCGGTCATTTCGTGTATGCCGCATGAAGGAAACCAAATGCCCTTGAATGACATTATGTTCCACATCAAAGCTAGGTTCAGCAAAGACATCTGCGGAGGGTGTGTACCCATGGAACCCAATAGGCTGATGATTCGTTCGTCTGAGAAATAGTTTTTCAAGAATTCGATGCACGGCATGCGAGAATAACTCTGGATGCGATCCATTTTATGCTGCAGGTCGTCATCGCCAACTTTCAGAATCTCTCCCTTTCGCTTTCCTATAGTGTAATCGGGGTGCCAGGATGAGACGTCTTTGACAAGACCGAGAATCTTTTTAAACTGAGAAAAGAAGAGATCGATTCTCTTCTCATGCGGAAAGATGGTCTTCAAATCTTCTCTAAATTCTTCAAAGGATTTGGAGTATATGAGATCGAAGGATGGACAGATAAGCTGAAAATGACTGTGCTGAAAATCGATCTTTTTCTTTATCCCCAGATCTGTCAAGAATTCTTGCACGTTCTGAGGATACCCGAAACTCATAGGGCCCATGGGGAAGGCATATCCGTGTCTGAAGAATATATGACTCGTCCCGCCGATATGAGGCGCTTTTTCAAGCAGAAGCACCTTTTTACCGTGTTTGGCGAGTTTTGTAGCGCTGGTCAAGCCCCCTATTCCCGCGCCGATGACAATAATATCGTATTTCATGATGCAATGTTTGCTGCGATCATGAGTATAGCATACCCACATTTCGATGACGAATTTTCCCGCTTTTGCATTTCCTTTGTACATCCAATGGACTTTTTTCCTTCGCGCGTTTCTGAGATTTTGAGATCATGAGGAAGATCGGGAGTCGGATTGAATAATATTGGAGGGTATAACCTTAGATAACCTTTTAATTATTGAAATTCATGTACCGGACATTTATATTGAGAGAGTGCTTTTTCATCCTGTTTATCTTTAAATTCAAAAGGGTTATTCGATAAGGATGTTCATCAACTATTTAAAAGTCACCTTCCGATATTTCTTTAAACACAAAGCCTATTCCTTGATCAATATTTTCGGCTTGTCGCTGGGCATAGCCTGCTGCATTTTGATCCTCTCGTATATCGGGCACGAGCTCTCCTATGACGGATACCACGAAAATGCCGATAATATTTACCGGATCGTATCCAAGAGAACAATCTCAGGAAAGACAAGAGAGTTTGCTCTTTCTCTTGCGCCAGTCGGACCCACGATGGTCGAAGATTTTCCTGAGGTGGTGGATGCCGTCAGATTCAGCCCCACTGTCAAACGGGCTTTCAGCTATGAGGACAAAAAATTCTTTCAAGAGAATGTTTTTTATGCAGATCCATCCGTTTTCAATGTGTTTTCTTTTGAATTGATCGAGGGGGATCCCAATACGGCTTTGGAAGTTCCGTTCACTATGGTGATGACAGAGAAAACAGCTCAAAAATACTTCGGGATTGAAAGCCCGATGGGAAAAACCGTGAAGTGGGACAACAACTTCGATTATCGAATTACCGGAGTCGTGAAGGATCCTCCTCCCAATTCCCATTTTTCTTTTACCGTCCTGGCGTCTTATTCGACATTTATAAAATATGATCCGAGGATCGACTCTTGGAAAGGAAGCAGCTTCCCTACTTATCTGCTGTTGCGCGATGGCACTGATCCGAAAGAATTCGAGCAAAAAATCGAGCGTTTCAATCAAAAGTATCTCGGACAAATTTTGAAGCAAACGGGAGAGGAGCTGGAGGCTTCCCTTCAACCTCTAAAAAGCATCCACTTGCATTCCCATCTCGAGAATGAATTAGGAGCAAACAGCGATATCAAAATCGTATATGCCTTCTCGGCTATTGCTACCGTGATTTTGTTGATGGCCTGTATCAATTTTATGAATCTCGCCACCGCTCGTTCTTCGAAAAGAGCGAATGAGGTGGGAATGCGCAAAGTTCTGGGAGCAAACAGGAAGAGCTTGATTTTCCAATTTCTCGGGGAATCATTCCTTTTTTCCCTACTGTCTTTTGCACTTGCATTGATTATGGTCCGTTTTTTTCTCCCTTACTTTGTCGGTCTTTCCGGTATCGAAATTTCTCTGGATTACCTCAAGAGGCCCCTTCTGTATGGGGGATTAGTGGGAATTGTGCTTTTTATCGGGTTTGTCGGCGGCAGTTACCCGGCATTCTTTTTATCGGCGTTCAAACCCATTTCTTCACTGAGAGGAGATTTCCATCAGGAGGCCAAAGGTTCACGTTTTCGTTCGCTTCTTGTTGTCTTTCAATTTGTTATGTCCATAGTTTTGATCATCAGCACGATAGTTATCTTCAATCAGCAGAAATATATGCAGAACAAAGATCTAGGTTTCAATAAACGAAATTTGTTGGTTATCGCACTCCAGAACAAGGATGTGAGGTTGGGCCTCGAATCCTTAAAAAATGAACTGCTTAAGATCGAAGGCGTTGCCAATGCCGGCTCTTCTTCTATGGTTCCCGGAGAAATGTACCTTTTCAACAGCGGCACATACCCGGAAGGATTTTCCAGAGCCGAGCAGTTTATGATGGATAATTTCTTCGTCGATTATAGTTTTCTCGATACATTGGAAATAGATATCGTGAAGGGGCGGGGATTTTCCAAGGAAATGACGACGGATGTCACCGATGCGGTGATGATCAATGAAACAGCCGCCAGAATATTGGAGTGGAATGATCCCTTAGGCAGAACGATTGAAATTCCCTCATCCGATCCGGATATCATGGTTAAAAAAACCATAATTGGAGTTTTTAAAGATATTCACCAAAGATCCTTATACTCCAAGATCGATCCGACCTTCATTCAATACATCAGCAATGAAGGTACTGTCGAATACAGAGCGCGACGGTTGGCTTTACGTTTGAAGACGGGTGACCTTGCGGGAACAATGGCCAAAGTTGAACGAACGTGGAAAGATGCCTTCCCCAATCATCCCTATTATTCATTTTTCCTCGATGATTTTTTTAACAGTCAACATAGCTCGGAAACGAAACTCGGCCGCATCTTCCGAGCTTTTTCCGTATTGGCTGTCGTCATCGGATGCCTCGGTCTTTTTGGATTGGCTTCTTTCACGGCGGAACAGCGCACGAAAGAAATCGGCATCAGAAAAGTGCTCGGTTCACCTGTAAGCGCCATTGTGATTTTGCTCTGCAAAAAATTTATTTTTTTGGTTGGTATCGCGAATCTTGTGGCCTGGCCCATCGCCTTTTATGCCATGAAAAAATGGCTTCAGAATTTTGCATATCCGATAAATATGAAGTTGGGTGTGTTCTTAACGACAGCCTTGTTGACTTTTGTCGTTGCCGTTTTTACTGTCGGTTACCAAGCATTGAAAGCCGCTCTTGCCAATCCTCTGGAATCGTTAAGGTATGAATAATTTTTGATGAAATCAAACGGCAGAAATTCTTTTCAATCGAGGTTGTGAACGCGGATGGCGTTATCTCTCACGATTTTCCGGGAATGGTCGTGATAGCCGTCACTGGTAGAGAATATCAGCCAGATCGATTCTGCAGATATCCATAGCACGGTTGACAGAAGTTGTCAGATCCGACTCCCAGGACTTTAGGGGAGTTATTCCAGTTCAGACTGACCGGCTTCTGTGACATCGTGCGCTGCAAGTTTATCCTCAGGAGTTATCAGAGCCTCCATATGTGCGACAGTGTGCTGTTCAGCAAAAACTAGCCCTATTTCTCAATCTGCACAGAACCGTGATGTTGCTGAATTTTCTGAATGATATTTAGGGAAATGAGGAGTTATTATTTACCTTTTTAAGCTCAATAAAGATTATCGATCAATAAGCGAGGAGTAAACCAAAACGGCTGGTTTGTCCTTGAATTAATTCTTGTGTCTTTTTGGCTATTATGATAAAAATCGAATTGGGGTGCAAAAGTCAAATTGTTCATGTTGTTTACTTAAGCTTATGTGTTTATGAGTAGGAATTAGTATACTACCAATCAAGCACAAGACTAATAGCAAAAAATTCTTTTGAAAGTATAAGATTAGGGAAATTTTGCATGGATTCTATTCCATGAATAAAGAGGAAACACTTAAAGATTTTCTAAATAACCTAAAAGTCTCGTTCAAAAATGCTTCTATCTACGGAGCTGAGCATCCCGCATTTTTAAATTCCATAGAAAGACTCAAGCAAAGAATTGAAAGGCTTTTTGGATTCTTCATCCCTATAACCCTAGGATTTACGTCACGTTCTGTTTATATGGACGGCAGATTCTGGGAAAGAGGGCAATTGTTCCTTGAACTCGCAAAAATATTTCACTTGCGTAAAATAAAAAACATAGAAATCCTTGAGGGAATAACTACCGATGAACTTATTAATTTCATAACCAGATTATCAATTTCTCCAAGGGACGTAATAAAAAGCGGCGGGCCCCAAAAGATTATGGAAGGAGAGGATCTTCAACATCTCAACTTTGAAGAACTTGATTACTCTGAACTGCTAAAAGGAGAGGGTGAGGAAATAAAAGAGATCTGGCTTGCACTTCTTCAAGAAGCGTTGGAGACTAAGGATGAGCAGAAAATTTTGGAATTGGCCGACACATTTGAGAAGGTCATAAAAGCATATGAATTGGATGAGATAACCGAATCAGATGATGTGGTTGAATCCATGTCCGAGTTTTTTGCATATTTAGAGAATTTGGAATCAGAAAAGTTTCAAGATTGCGCAAAGGAATTTATCCACACAGTCATGAGAAATAGAAAAATCCTTTCAGAATCTGAGTCCGACAAACTGGAAAAGATTTCCCAAAATTTTAAGGAAAAAGACCTTGCAACAACGATATGGGAGGAAATATTAACAAATGAAAATTTTGATTCTTTGAATTTCAAGATTTTTTCGACGCTCGTAAAGAAAGACAAGCAGGAAGGTGTTGCACATTTCATGGCAAATATTTTCAGAAAAAGTGAACCTCTCCGCTCTAATCCGAAAATCACTAATAAAATGGAAGAGCTCTTATCCGATAGTTCGAGCCCGATGATTTCAGAGATCTACCGCAACACACTGGCTGCTCT
>JAFGNQ010000456.1 GCA_016926925.1 Candidatus Aminicenantota bacterium | reverse complement strand
TGGAAGCCGCGTATGGGTGCAATCAGGAGCCACTGCGGACCTAGAAGTTGTTTGTCGATCTTGCTGTAGGTTCCTGGAACGGTGACCAGTTTGATCTGTCCTGTAAATGATTTTTCCGCCCTCTCGTATTTCCCTGAAGGGATGAGAAGACTGAGAACGTAGACGGCAATGACCAGGGCATAGATCAAAACCAAGGTATGGGGCATTTTAAAACCGGTTTTTTTGCCCATAAGCAGTCCTTCAGTCTATTAAATACGCATTGTACATTCTAAATGATAAAATGGAAATCAAATAATGAAATTCATTCTGAACCGACCGATCTTGATTCTGATTCCCATCTGGACTAATATGGGCTTTAAAACTGAGGCAACCAAAGGCACTCACATTCAAATGAGGCAGGAGGTAACATGATGAGAACCGCCTTCATTGTATTAGGAGTCATTTTCTCTATATGGTCGTCTCCCCTATATGCTATAAAAAAAGCCGAGGGCTGTCTTTTCATCATTGGAGGCGGAGCCCGCTCCGAGCAGATGATGAAAAAATATGTGGAGTTATCGCTGCGGGCCCCCGGGAAAAAAACCATAATTTTCCCAATGGCCAGCAGCGTGCCGGAAGAATCAGGGCAAGGTATGGTCGAGGAACTCAAAAATCTTGGAATTCAAGATGTGGAATATTTAATCCTGAATCGAGAACAGGCTTTAGACTCTGAGAACGTCAAGCTCCTCAATGATGCCGGCTCCATATACTTCACGGGTGGAGACCAAAGCCGGCTAACCGCAGCCCTTGTCGACACGCCCATCCATCAAAAACTCCTCGAAATCTATGAAAAAGGAGGCGTTATTGGTGGAACGAGTGCCGGAGCAGCGGTTATGAGCAAAATAATGATCACTGGAAGTGAAAAAATACAGGTCAACGAGGATCGTCCCTTCGATAAAATCCTCGCGGACAACATTGTATTCGCTTCAGGCTTTGGATTTATGCAAACAGCTATTATTGATCAGCATTTTGTGGCACGGAAAAGGCATAACCGCCTCATCAGCCTGGTAGCCGAATATCCCGCACTCTTGGGGATCGGGATCGATGAATCGACAGCGATCCTAGTCAAGCCAGATGAAACATTCGAGGTGCTTGGGAGCCAGAGTGTCATAGTGTACGATGCAACGAGGGCAAAAATAAACATCCTGCCCTCCCATTCCCTAAGCGGCTTTCAGATCATCATGCACATCTTAAAACCGGGAGATATTTTTGATTTGAAGACCAAGGAACCGTCAGAAAAAAAGCCGATCTTTCAGGTTAGTGAATCCCGAAATGTGACGTAACATAATAATTCTTGATTCTCATTGCCGGCAAATAGATAATAAGATTTTATGAAAAACATCAAAAATACGACGACTCACTCGGTCAGACAGAAAATCATCGATAACTACGAAAATTTATCCAACAAAGAGAAAAGAATTGCAGATTATATTATTGAGAACCATCGTATGATCTTCACCCATTCAGCGGTCGACCTGGCAAAGCATACAGGGTCAAGCCCTGCTACGGTAGTCAGATTTTCCCAGCACCTTGGATATGAAGGGTATTACCAGCTCAAAAATCAGATAATAGATGAAATGAAAGTTGAAATGATCCCGGAGGAGCGTTTCAAACTCCTGACACATGAAGAAAACAGTACCACTGCGGTTTTAAAGATTGCCAAACAAGAGGTTTTTAATATCAACAAGACAATCAATCAGATAGAAAAAGAGAGTTTCGAAACATTTATCGAAACTTTAAGCAAAGCCCGGCTGATCTACACTTTCGGTATCGGAATGAGCTCCATTCTTTCCCGCCTGTCTGCCTATCTTTTTAATCAAGCAGGACTTCGAGCTAATTTTTGCGGACAGGATGAACATTCCTTCATCGAAAAACTGATCAATCTATCAAAAACAGATGTGGCTTTTGGATTTTCTCTACCTCCCTATTCTCAAGAAACGATCAAGTCCATGAAATTTTGTTATGAGCGTGGTGTGAAGTGCCTCTCCATCACCAATGCCCTAAATTCACCTATAACGAAATGGTCCCACTCTTCTATTTTGGCCTCTACGGAAAACCTGATGTTTACCAACTCCATCTCTGCGATTTCGATGATTATAAATGCCTTGGCTACAGAACTCGCATTATTGAATAAACGAAAACTTGTCCCCAATATTGACCAGATGAGCGATTTGCTGAAAGATGAATATATGACCAAAATAAATCACAATTCAAAAACCTCCTCCAATTAACCTGCAAGTACGTTTATTGAAACCCGCTTTTACAATGACGTTGTATTTCAATCATCAAAAAATGATATCCTATAACAAAAAATGCTTGACAGAGGTTAAGGAATTCTATAATTTTTTAAATGAAATAATTTTTTCCATAATATTTGTATATGAAAATATTATTGCATTTTTGAGGGGGAGAGTTTAAAATCCTTTCAATCCTCTAATAAGGAGGTGAGAGACAGAGAAAAAAGACACCATATATCGTAAAAAGTAAATCCTGAACGATTATTTAGAAGGAGAAAAAATGAAAAAGAAATTGATCCTTTTTACTCTATGCTTGTTTTTGGTCTCAGCTCTTTTGAGCTCTCAAGATACACTCCAGACGGGAAATATGTCGGGCAAAGTCATCGATACGGAAGGAATTCCCCTTCCTGGTGTAACCGTTACATTGCAAAGTAAAGCACTGATCAAGGGAACCCAGTCCGCATTGACGACGAACTCGGGCGCCTTTCGGTTTGTTTTCCTGCCGATCGGAAGCTATGAAGTCAAGTTCGAACTGCCCGGATACAAGACCTTAGTAAAAACAGGCGTTATCGTATCCCTCAGAAAAACCACGAACGTCAATGCAACTATGGAAATGGCCGCCATAGAAGAAACCATAACGGTTGTCGGGGAAACTCCGGTTATTGACACAAAATCGAGCACCATCGCCACCAACTTCACGGCTGACATGATGCAAAAAGTCCCGAGTGCCCGAGACCCCTGGGTGTTGATGGAGATGACTCCCGGCATGGTCATGAACAGCCAAAACGTCGGCGGCAGCGGGAGCGGACAGCAGAGCCGTGGGTATGCACACGGAACCATCTCGGGACAAACCGCCTACAATCTCGATGGCATCCAGGTGACCGACGCTGCGGCCAACGGCGCTACTGCCATGTACTTCGACTTCGATTCCTTTGAAGAGATTTCCATCGAGACCGGAGCTCATTCCAGCGACATCCAAACTTCCGGAGTCGTCCTCAACATGATCACGAAATCAGGCGGAAACAAATTCAGCGGACAGATCAGCGTTTATGGAGAAACAGAAAGCTTGCAAGCCAATAATATCCCTGAAAACGATCCGGATTATGCAGATGTGGGATTTGGAAATCCGACGGATTATCTCTATGATTACGGCGGTGATTTCGGGGGTCCGATTCTCAAAGACAAGCTGTGGTTCTATACGGCTTTCCGCAGGACGGAAATCAACCGCTATATCATCGGATATGAAATAGAACCTGGTGTCCCTGGAACAGAGTACTCCGATTTAAAACACTGGACGGGCAAATTAACGTGGCAGATATCAGACAACAACAAGTTCATGGGCTGGGTGAATTACGATGCCAAAGCCATGCCCAATCGTTCGGCCGGGCCAAGACGGCCGCCCGAGACGACGTATTACCAGGACTCCCCTTCCTGGTTCTATCACTTGGAAGACACATGGACGATCAACTCCAATCTTGTGGTTAATGCAAAATTCGGCTGGTACAACATGTTCTACCAGCTTGCACCGCAAGATAGCGTCAATATGAATGATCCGGCGGTTCTGGTCTACTATTCGGAGCCGTACAGAAGAATGTATGACGATGCTTACTATCAATACACCTGGTATTACAGCGACCGGTATGCCGGTTCCGTCTATGCAGATTATTTTAAAGACGACTTCCTGGGGGGAGACCATGAACTCAAGGTCGGCTTTGAATACCAGAGTACACCATTCCACACCACGCGCAAATACCCCGGGAATCACACACTCTACGTCGACTATCCGGATAGAACAGGAGCGTACCAGGTATGGACTTTCCGTGAAGTCAGGTGGTCTCAGACAAATCAAATATATTCCGCCTACATACAGGACACTTTTTCATTGGCAAAGCACTTGACCATCAATGTCGGACTCAGATTCGACAGCACGCACATGAACACCAATGAGGCTTCAGTGCCTGGAAACATGTGGACCGAGTACTACACACAGAGAACCGGCGAGTTAGTCCCTCTGCACGCGGCTGCCAAAAAAAACGTCGTGTCATGGAACACTCTGTACCCCCGCATAGGTTTCACTTATGACCTGTTCGATGACGGCAACAACATCTTCAAAGCCAATTATGCCAGATATTCCTATCAGGTCAGCTATGAACCGGCCTGGCGGGTCATTGAAACCAGCTACTGGGAAGTCGACTATTCCTGGGATGACGCCAACGGAGACAAAATGGCCCAGACCGATGAACTCGGCAGAATCAGATATACGGATATCGCGACGCAGTACGAGATCGACCCCAACCTCAAATCGCCTTACATCGATGAATTTACCGTAGGCTTCGAGAAAAGGCTCACGAATGACTTGGGCTTCAGCGTAAATCTCATGTACCGGCTGAACAAAAGATTTATGTGGACGGAAAACCGGGCCGTTGATCCTCTGACCGATTATACC